>JACPZY010000060.1 GCA_016195215.1 Actinomycetota bacterium
TACTTATCCTTGAAAACATCTGGAATGTAATTGAACATGAAACGCTTGCCATCGGTGTTGGTAAGTACTCCACCATCACCACGGACTGATTCGGTTACGAGCAAGCCTCGAACAGATGGTGGCCAGACCATTCCTGTTGGATGGAACTGGACGAACTCCATATCTACAAGGCGGCCACCTGCTTTAAGAGCGAGAGCGTGACCATCACCCGTGCCCTCCCACGAATTACTGGTGACTTTAAATGATTTTCCGATTCCGCCGGTTGCAATAACAACAGCGGGCGCCTCAAAGAGCACTTCGGCGCCAGTTTCGCGCCAGTATCCGTATGCACCGGCAACTTTTCCTTCTTCTTTAAGTATTTCGGTAATCGTCAGTTCGGCAAAGACTTTAATAAAGCTCTCCGCATCCCCGTTCTCACGCTTATCTCTTTGTTGGAGAGCGACAATATGCTGTTGCATTGTTCGAATGAGTTCGAGGCCGGTGCGATCACCGACGTGAGCAAGGCGTGGGTATTCATGTCCACCAAAGTTTCGCTGGCTGATCTTTCCTTCAGGGGTTCGGTCAAAGAGAGCACCCCATGTCTCAAGTTCCCAGACGCGGTCGGGGGATTCTTTCGCGTGTAGCTCAGCCATTCTCCAATGATTGAGGAATTTTCCACCGCGCATCGTGTCGCGGAAATGAACCATCCAATTATCGTCGGAGTTGACGTTTCCCATCGATGCAGAGACGCCACCTTCGGCCATAACGGTGTGGGCTTTCCCAAAGAGTGATTTGCAGATAATTGCCACGCGAAGACCTGCTTCACGGGCTTCAACCGCAGCGCGAAGTCCGGCACCGCCAGCACCAATAACAACGACGTCGTATTTATGTTTCTCTATATTGCTCATCCGTATCTCCCCGTATTAATTAAAAGAAATAGAAGTTGGTAATGGAACCGGATGCAACAAAGCGGACATAGACATCACTCAAGGCCACCCCGAAGAGGGAAATCCATGCGAAAGTCGGGTGGCGATGATTAAGAATTGAAACCCAGGTCCACAACTTGTAGCGAAGTGGGTGCTTGGAGAAATGCTTTAATCGTCCCCCGATGGTGTGGCGGCATGTATGACAAGAAGCCGAGTACAACCAGAGGAGTGTGGCGTTGGCAAGGAGTACCAATGTGCCCACACTCATATGGCCCCACTGACCCTCGGGATTTCTAAATGCCAAGAATGCGTCAATGGTGAGAATGACATTGAAAACAAGGCCGGCTAAGAAGAACCATCTATGCCCATTTTGCAGAATAAGTGGAGCCTTAGTTTCTCCCGAATAGGTTGAATGTGGCTCTGCTACTGCGCATGCTGGTGGCGACTGCCAGAAGGATCGGTAGTAAGCCTTACGGTAGTAATAACATGTCAGTCGGAATCCGAGGGGAAATATCAAAATAAATAACGCAGGTGAAATTGCCATTCCAAAGAGGGCGGCCGTTCCAAAAGGTCTGCCCAAGAGGGTTGCCCCTTGCGGACAGGCTGCGGTAAGACAGGGAGAATAGAAGGGAGAGATGAGCGGTTCAGCAAAGTAGAACTTCCCCTCAAAGGCGCGCAATGTCGCGTAAATAATGAAGGAGACGAGAACTGCTACCGTGATTGCCGGCTGTAACCACCAACGGTCGGTACGTAAGGTACGGGCGGAAATTTTGGCGCGTGTACTCGTAAAAACTCCAGACATGCAGCATCTCCTTTTGCCCGACCTTGATGCACGGGTGTTAGGGAGTAGTTTCTCCCCATGCGAGGGGCGTGGCTAGACGTACCCGCACCTATTTGCCTATGAAATCAGCCACACCCTCTAGATCGGCCTCACGAAAGAAAAAGAGCGGAGGGCGAGGGATTTGAACCCTCGAAGGTTTCCCTTGCCGGTTTTCAAGACCGGTGCACTCGGCCGCTATGCGAGCCCTCCGCGGCGTAATCTACCTGAAGGAAGGCTAGGCAGGAAGTTGAAGCAATTCCTCTAAAATCACCGCAACTCCATTCTCCGTATGTGGGGGCGCTATATCTTTTGCATGGTTTCTGGAATCAGGATGACCATCTGCCATTGCGTAAGAACGTCCCGCCCATCGCAACATTGAAAAGTCGTTTGGGTTATCACCGAATGCAACGCAATCTCTGGCCTCTATTCCCAACCGACCCGCCATTCTTGCCAATGTTTCTCCCTTTGAAACACCAATCGCCGATATTTCAAGAAGTGAGTCATGGGAATTAGAGTGAGTTACGGTTGCAATTTCCTCAAGTTCTTGAAGTGCAATATGGAGCATCTCATCAGAACTCAACTCCTGTTGCGAACATCTTGCTAGCAATTTGAGAGCGGGGGTGAGCATGACTTCTTCAATGAGATCGACCCCAAGATTGTCGAGACCGACATCCCATCGCGGAATATAATTCTTTTCGCGGTGGAAGTCACTGCTCGTCTCCACAGAAAATGAAACTTTCGGAATTTGTGAGCGAAGCCTCTTAACTGCCTCTAACTGCGCATCTACGGATAGGAGCCATTCTTCTAGAACTTTATCTTCCATCAAGTCATACAACATTGCACCATTTCCGCAGATCGCACGGCCAATACCGAAGGCATCTTTGATCTCTGGCATCCAACGAGGTGGCCGTCCAGTGACAAAAAATACTTCAATACCTAGATCATCTGCTCGCCTAAATACGTTTACGGTCCGCTGAGAAATCTCTCCGTAGTGCGCAACTATGGTGCCATCAAGATCGGTTGCTATTAATTTTGGGCGAGAATTCACACCAACTCAAATCTCGTCATACTTAAAAACGGTTGTAGGGCTTTTGGAACATTGACAGTTCCATCCGCGTTCTGATGATTCTCCAAAATTGCGACGATCATGCGGGGGACTGCAACTGCCGTGCCGTTAAGGGTTGCGACATGTGATGTGTTCTTTCCATCCCTCATGCGGATATTTAAACGTCGCGCTTGAAATTCGGTGCAATTTGAGGTGCTGGTCACCTCTCGATATGTTCCTTGCGTAGGAATCCATGCTTCGCAGTCAAACTTTCGAGCGGCGCTGGCACCTAGGTCACCCGATGCAACATCAATGACTCTAAATGGGATTTCCATGGCGTTAAGAAAATCTTTTTCCCACTGCAATATCCGCTGATGTTCGACCCCGGCATTTTCAGGCCTGCAGAATGTAAACATTTCTACCTTGTCGAACTGATGTACACGGATAATTCCACGAGTATCTTTACCGTATGCTCCTGCTTCACGCCGGAAGCACGTGGAATATCCGGCATAACGCAGAGGCAACTTCTCCGCATCAAGAATTTCATCCATATGAAAGGCAGCCAAGGGAACCTCGCTTGTTCCTACCAAATAGCAATCATCCTTTTCTAATCTATAGATGTCCTCCGCTGCCTGTCCCAAAAACCCTGTACCCTCCATTGCTGGCGGGTTAACCAATACGGGTGGGATCACCGGAATTAAACCTGCTTTTACTGCGCTAGATATGGCGTAATTAACGAGTGCGAATTCCAATAACGCGCCAACGCCCGTGAGATAAAAGAAACGAGCACCTGAAACTTTTGCTCCACGTTCAGTGTCGATTGCTCCAAGAAGTTTTCCCAACTCAACGTGATCTTTGGGTTCGAAACCTTCCGCAACGAAATCACGAGGAGTTCCGACATGCTCCAACAGAAGAAAATCAGCCTCCCCGCCAATTGGCGCTTCAGGATCCAATACATTGGAAAGAAGCAGGGCAAATTGGTGCATCCTTTTCTCTGCCTCAGAACGACGAGCATCTGCTGCTTTCACTTGGGCAGAAAGGACCTTGCCTTCCTCGAGTAAGGCCAATCTCTCGTTGCCCTTTGCTGCGCCTACTGATTTAGATAAGAGATTCTGCTGCGCACGTAAGGCTTCGAATTCAACAATTGCATCGCGACGAGCTGTATCTGCAGCCAGTACCTGATCCACAATTATGGGATCTTCGCCTCTACCCTTCTGTGATGCTCGGACCAGATCAGGATTCTCACGAATGAACTTGATATCGATCATGCCCTTTGCCTTTCCCGAGGGTACGAACCTAAGAAGCGGATGTCTTCGCAAATTTCACGGAGTCCCGCCAGTGCCTTGCTTACCGATGGATCATTGATATGGCCTTCGGCATCAATAATGAAATGGTAGTGACCTAATTCGAGCCCAGTGGGTCGGCTCTGAATGAAAGTGAGGTTGACATTCTCTTTCGCAAATTCGGTCAATACTTCCAAAAGGGCACCCGCGTGATCAAGACCGATAAAGACCGCCAGGGAGGTCCGATCGTGTCCAGTCGCCGCGGGTAGATGTCCTGGCTTGGTAACCAGAACGAAACGGGTGACCGCTCCATCGTTGTCGCCAATATTGTCGGCAATTATCTCTAAACCATAATGGCTCGCAGTTGCGGGTGCGGCAATTGCCGCATCAAACTCTCCACGAGTAATTGCTTCGACTGCACCGGCAGTTGAGGCAGTGGCAATTATTTCTGCATGCGGGTAATGACGGGCAATGTACGATCGGCATTGAGACTCCGCGTGTGGATGGGTGGCGATCCGATTGATGGTTTTTGTCCCGTGTTTTGCTATGAGCGCAAAGGTGACGGGAAGAGTGACCTCGCCAGCAATTATGAGGGGCTCACCTGTAGCAAGTTCATCAAGGGTCCGCGCAACCACACCTTCAACCGAGTTCTCAATCGGCACCAAGGCGAACTCTGCTTCGCCATCACGTACGGCATTTAGTGTTGCAGTGACATTAGCATATGGAATGAGATGGTCTTCCGCGGTGGTAATTTTCTTGAGCGCCGCCTCTGTAAAAGTCCCGACTGGACCGAGGTAGGCATATGTACTCATTGCTTAAGGATAGCCGAGCACCTTGCGGGCCTGAGACGGCTTATTTGTGATTACAACATCAATATCACTCAGAGCGCAGAACTCAACATCCTTTGGATCATCAACTGTCCAAATGAAGAGGCGTTTTCCTCTTTTCTTAGCGGTCGTGATTATCTGAGGTCTCTTTTTGATCGATTGAATGCTTGGACCTAATGTCTTGGCAGAGGAAAAATTTTCCAAGCTTCGCCCCTTTATGCCATCCAGCAGCATGACCGTGTTGATAATCCGCGGAGGCGCCACGGTGCGCGTATACCTTTGGTTGATTCGTTGCCATCTACTTCGTCTCTCTCATGGTGGACATTATTGTAAGGTGAAGTATGAAAACAAAGATTCTGTTGGTAGGAATTGATGGCCTACTTCTTGAAAAGGCACTTGATTCAGGGCGCGCTCCCACCTTAGTTGCACTCAAGGAGTCAGGACATTTCACCGAACTCACTATGAGTGCGCCGACCTTATCTGGACCTGGGTGGTCGACTCTCCTCACCGGGTCAACTCACGCAGAACATGCCGTGATGGATAACTGGTTCTCCGGTCACCATTTGCTTATCCGCCCCGATTTGCTCAGTCGTGCCTTTTACCAGGATCAATCGACTACGACTTTTGCCGCAGCGGGCTGGCCACCACTCGTAGATCCGACCGGGGTGGGCCCGGTCATACATGAGCGACGTGAACAAGCGCGTGCAGGTCAACACCGTGTGATCTCCCGCGATGGCGAAACATACGGCTATCAAAAAGTGGATTCCGAGATTGCAACTGCAGCGGTCTTTGCGGTTGAGAAATACGGCCCGGATGTGAGTTTTGTTTATTTCTGCGATGCAGATGAAGCGGGTCACTCACACGGAGTTCTCGGGAATGAATACCTCGATGCGATTGCGCGGGTAGATGAACATCTCACTCGTCTTCATCAAGCAATCGAATTACGAGCAAGGAATCTAGATGAGGCGTGGTTATTCGTTCTGACGACAGATCATGGACATCGTGATGAAGGAGGGCATGGAGGGGATAGCCCCCAAGAATTAGCCTCTTTTGTCATAGGTGTTGGTATTGGACGAGAAAACCCAGAATGGCCGAGAGATTTTGCCCCAGAAGAACTTCTATCTCTGCTCCTTGACGCGCGCGCTTAACCAGCGAAGCATGTCCTTAGAGTTACAACGACCGAGAGGCGATTCAAGTGCTCGCATTGTTTAAGGCAAGTAATGCACCAGGCCTCGAATTGACAGAACGTCCCGAACCTAAAGCCGGTGATCACGAGGTAAAGATTCGCGTGCTCCGAACTGGAATTTGCGGCACCGATCTTCATATCGAGTCATGGGACCCCTGGGCGGCAAGCAATATCAAAGCGCCGATGATTCCTGGACATGAATTTTATGGCGAGGTCGTGGGAGTTGGCTCGCAAGTTCGAGATGTAAAAGTGGGCGCGCGTGTATCTGGTGAAGGTCATATCGTCTGCGGAACATGTCGTAACTGTCGAGCCGGGCGGCGACACATGTGCATCCGCGCCTCTGGCCTTGGAGTCAATAGAGATGGTGCATTCGCAGAATATATTGTTATTCCCGAATCAAATGTCTGGGTACATGGAGCAGGGGTCGATGCGGATCTCGGAGCAATTTTCGACCCGTTTGGAAACGCGACCCATACCGCTCTGAGTTTTCCTCTTGTTGGTGAAGATGTTCTCATCACTGGCGCGGGACCTATTGGTCTGATGGCTGCCGCAATTGCTAGACATGTAGGGGCACGATTTATTGTAGTTACCGATGTATCGGCTCCTCGCCTGGCTTTAGCCGAGCGGATGGGGGCAGATCTCACCGTAAATGTCTCCAACTCTCGAATTTCCGAGGCGCAAAAAACTCTAGGAATGCATGAGGGATTTGATGTCGGGTTTGAAATGTCAGGAGATTCAAGTGCGCTTCCGGAGATGATCAATAACCTCAATCACGGAGGCAGGGTCGCGATGCTGGGGCTTCCAACGAAATCAATTGATGTCGACTGGGCAAAGATAGTGACGCACATGATCACCATAAAAGGGATCTATGGGCGCGAGATGTATGAGAGTTGGGTTGCAATGAGTGCCATGCTTCAATCAAATTCATGGTTGCGCGATGCACTCTCATCCGTCATCACAGATCGCTTCCCTGCGAGGCAATGGCAGAAAGGTTTTGATGCTGCGCGTGCGGGTACGGGTGGCAAGGTAGTGCTGAATTGGGAGAATCTCCATGTATGAAAAGATGAAAGTGCAGTTAGAGAACTCTCTTCGAGAAATTAAGGAGGCTGGTTTACTCAAGGGAGAACGGCGATTCTCGTCGGCGCAGTCCTCCCATATCACCGTCAACGGAAAGGATGTTCTCAATTTCTGCGCCAATAATTATCTAGGTCTTGCCAATCATCCAGAGATAATCTCAGCAGCCAAAAGGGCCCTTGGTGAGTGGGGCTTCGGCCTTGCGAGTGTCCGTTTCATTTGTGGAACACAAGAACTCCACATTAAGTTGGAGGAGAGGGTCTCGCGCTTTCTAGGAATGGAAGACACAATTCTCTTCTCTTCATGCTTTGATGCAAATGGTGGAGTTTTTGAGGCACTTTTTGGAAGCGAAGACGGAATAATTTCGGATGAACTCAATCACGCTTCGATTATCGATGGGATCCGACTATCCAAGGCGACACGTTTCCGTTACGCCAATCGCGATATGGGTGATTTAGAAGCACAATTAATCGCCGCAAAAGATGCACGGCAGCGAATAATTGTTACCGATGGGGTCTTTTCGATGGATGGTTATTTAGCGCCACTAAAGGAGATATGCGATCTAGCCGATAAATATGGCGCACTCGTCATGGTTGATGACTCTCATGCAGTTGGATTTATGGGCGAGCATGGACGAGGAACGCCGGAGTTTGCAGGGGTTGAGGGCCGTGTAGATTTCGTCACGGGTACTTTCGGGAAGGCTCTCGGCGGTGCAGCGGGTGGATATGTCAGCGGTCGAGCTGAGATCATTGCTCTACTCCGCCAACGTGCGCGGCCTTACCTTTTCTCCAACTCCCTACCTCCTGTTGTTGCAGCCGGGACTCTCGCAGCAATTGACCTTGCATCCGATAGTGGCGATTTAAGGAAGCAACTTATTGCCAATGCTGCACTCTTTCGTCGTCGTATGACGGAGGAAGGTTTTGACCTGCTCAAGGGCGAACATCCGATCATTCCCGTTATGTTTGGTGATGCCGTAGTTGCTGCACAAGTAGCGAATCGGATGCTTGAGGATGGCGTCTACGTAACCGCATTTAGTTATCCCGTTGTTCCAAAGGGGAAAGCAAGGATCCGGGTTCAACTTTCTGCAATACATACGAAAGAGGACATCGAGTCTTGCGTGCGTGCATTTGTGAGTGCGTGCAATAACTAGGAGCGCTCAAACGTTCTCCAGGCACTTCCTGAATTCTGAACTGAATAGTCCAGTTCCGGTGTACAATGAGAGTTATGTCGAGTAAGCCGAAGACAGAGCGCGGACGTGCGAGCCGTGAGCGGATCGTAGAGCGAGCGGCGGAACTCGTTGCCGAGCACGGTGTTCAGGGAACAAGTCTGGACGACGTCCTGGTTGCTGCCGGAGCGAGCAAGAGCCAGCTCTACCACTACTTTGCAGACCGGGACGATCTGGTCGAGGCTGTCGTTGCAAACAGGTGCGAGCAAGCGATCGTCGAACTGACGCAGTTGCTCAAGAGCGTATCCAGGCTCCCTGAGTTGGAGCAGATGCTTGCCGGATACGTCGCGTCCTATGAGCAAAGCCCTACGGGTTGTCCGATAGGAACGCTCGCTAGCGAGGTGGCCGATCGAAATGAAGGGGCGCGTCTGCAGACCGTTGTTGGTTTTGCTGCCTGGGAGCGCCTATTTGTCGATGTCTTCGAGCGGATGCGCGAGTCTGGCGAACTTCGAGCTGAGGCATCATCCGAGTCGCTCGCAACCGCACTGCTGGCAAGCCTGCAGGGTGGGATCTTGCTGAGCCAGACTCGTCGCGATTCTCACTCCCTGCATGTCGCCGTCGAGGCGGCAGTGGCCCACATTCGTTCCTTCGCCAGCTAATTTTCCCGCCGTTTCAGTGCCTTAAGGATCAAAGACCTCATTAATGGACTAATCAGTCCAACCCATGTTATGGTTGGACTGATTAGTCCATTTTAGATCCATTTAAAATTGAAAGGTACTCCAATGAGCACTGAACTATCTCCCACTCCCCAGCCAGTCGCGAGTAAACAGGAAGAGTCCGAGTCGTTTCTGAGCACGCGTCGCGGTAAGTTGACGCTGGCCTTCCTATGCGCGGTCGGGTTCCTCGACTTCGTCGATGCATCTATCGTTAACGTAGCCCTCCCATCGATCCGGCGCGATCTCGGCTTCTCGGCGCAGAGCTTGCAGTGGGTATTAAGTGGTTACCTGCTCACCTACGGAGGCTTCATGCTCCTCGGCGGACGTGCCGCCGATCTACTGGGTCGCCGGAGCGTCCTCGTCACCGGGATAGCGGTGTTTGCGCTCTCCTCGCTGAGTGGTGGACTGGCCACAAGCGCCGGGGTTCTGATCGGCGCTCGCCTGGCGCAGGGCATCGGTGCGGCAATGATGCTCCCAGCCGCACTCTCGATCCTGACCACAACGTTCACCGAGGGTGGCGACCGGTTTAAGGCGCTTGGAGTCTGGGGTGCCATGGCCGGGATGTCGTCGGCTGTCGGCGTCTTCCTCGGCGGCGTACTCTCGGAGGGTCCCGGCTGGCGCTGGGTACTGTGGGTAAACCTGCCCGTCTGCGTGCTGCTGATGGTCGCAGCCTTCCGGCTGATTAGCGGCGAACGGCGGGAAGTGACGCTGAAGAACTTCGACTCGATCGGCGCGGTTCTCGTCACAACCGGAATGTTGCTGCTGGTCTACGCTCTAGTGAAGGCACCGGAAGTCGGTTGGGGCACGACCCGCACGATCGCCGCATTTGCCGGAGCTGTGGCACTGCTGATTGCGTTTGTAGTCAACGAGCAGCGTCACCGAAATCCGCTCGCGCCGCTATCGATCTTCCGCATCAAGGGTTTGGCTGCCGCTAATGCCACCCAAGTAATCGCCATGGCAGGTTTCGTCTCGATGTTCTTCTTTGTCACCCTCTACATGCAAAACGTGCTCGGCTACTCGCAGATTCAGGCAGGGTCTGCCTACATTCCTGTCACCTTCGGCGTCGCGATCGCCGCCGGCATCTCATCAAAACTATTTGTCCGCACCGGCACGCGCCCGATCATCGTTGCCGGCGCACTGATTGCCACCGTCGGCCTCTACTGGCTTTCGCGCATCCCCGTCGACGGTTCTTACCTCACCGACCTGCTCCCTGGCATGATGATCATGTCGCTCGGCCTCGGCGCCGTTTTCGTGGGCGTCACAACCGCCGCAAACGCTGGCGTACCGCCGGATAAGGCCGGTCTCGCCGCCGCCTTGGTCAACGCCTCAACATGGATTGGCGGCGCGCTCGGGCTTGCGATCTTCTCCGCCATCGCCACCTCCCGCACAAACCACCTGCTGGCAAGGCTCGCCTCACAGCCAGATGCACTTACCTCGGGTTTCGGGCGGGCACTTCTGGCCTGCAGCATCTTCCTGCTCGCCGCCGCCATCGTCGCCCTCCGCGCCACCAACACGCGCGGCGAAGTTCTCTTGAGTGAGGTCTCTGAACCAACTCTGGAGAGAAGGAGTCTGTAACAATCTGCCAACGAGAAGAATACTTAAGAAGTGCGTCCGCGCATTCGTAGTGGCAGGTAAAAGTATGTAGTTGCCGATAGATAGTTAGTTAACGGCAATGCTATGTTCCTGATGCACGTCATGCCGGGTTTGAGGGATTTTGGTCGATCCGACAACTTTCATTCTGCGGCGTGTATCTAGGTTCACAGCAAGAAGTGCAGTGAACAGAGCGGTGACTCCTGCACAACCAACGGTTCCCTAAGTTCATCAACTCCATACTCAAATTCGCTGCGCGTGATCGCTAAGATAAATAGCAAGATGAGTAAATAGTCAACACAGGGAAGGTTTACGGACCATGCAGCAGGTAACACTAGGCACTCAGCAACTTAAAGTCTCTCGTCTGGGCTTGGGATGTATGGGTATGTCTGCCTTCTACACAGGTAGCGGAAAGGATGATGCGGGAGCAATCAAAACTATCCACCGAGCGGTGGATCTCGGGATTACTTTCTTTGACACCGCTGAAATATATGGTCCGTATACCAATGAAGAACTTCTTGGGAGAGCCTTCGCCGGGCGGCGTAAAGATGTAGTGATTGCTACCAAGTTTGGAATGCTCTTGCATCGCGGTGACGGAAGTCGCGGATTAGACGGTAGCCCGGAAAATGTTCGCCTTTCAATTGAAGGATCATTAAAGCGACTTAACACCGACTACATCGATCTCTATTATCAACATCGGATGGATCCGGGAACGCCGATTGAGGAAACCATGGGGGTATTGAGTGAATTTGTCCGCGAACTCGGCATTGGTTTCGTTGCTTACTCCCCACTCGGAAGAGGTTTTTTAACTGGAACTATCCGTTCGCTCGATCAGTTTGATAAAGATGATTCTCGGCGGACAAGCCCGCGATTTAAGGGCGAGAATCTCCAAACAAATATTCGTATTGTGGAACAGGTCGAAGCGGTAGCCACCGAAATTGGTGCCAAACCCGGGCAAGTGGCTCTGGCATGGGTACTCGCGCAGGGAGAGGATATTGCGCCCATTCCTGGAACTAAGCGGATTAGCTATCTCGAAGAGAATGTTGCAGCCGAAGGCCTTACCTTATCTCCCGAGCAACTCAGTAATCTCAATGCGGTGGCGGCTCCTATTGGTGATCGCTACGCAGACATGTCGACGGTTAATAGATAAATACCGGGTTTTTTGGTGCGCGAGAGGGGATTTGAACCCCCACACCCTTGCGAGTACACGGACCTGAACCGTGCGCGTCTGCCGTTCCGCCACTCACGCCTTCTGTGATGGAGATTAGCACCAATAGGCTTAATGCTTAGATTCTATTAAGTGAGGACTGTGAGAGAGCGGAGGGCATAACGGTGACTGAGAAAGATGCCGCGGGTTTCGCAATCGCCGCGCGATCGGTTGTCGGTCTAGTCCGCTCGGGAAATGAAGACTCCGCTCTGCTTCATCCCTATCTCGTCGCAGTTGCTGATGGGATGGGTGGGCATGCTGGTGGTGAAGTTGCATCTTCGCTTGCTGTTAAAACCCTCGCAGAACTTGCGCCTGTTTTGGAGGACGGGGAGATCGATAACGACTCGATTGAGGATTTGCTTTTAAGCACCTTGCAAGATATTGATTTAGAAATTGGAAGGGTAGCCAGCGCAAATCCAGGCCTTACGGGAATGGGTACAACCTTGAGTGCCCTCATGCTCTATGGCGGAGAATCAGATAAGAAAGTAGCCCTGTTACACGTCGGTGACTCGCGATGCTATCGGTTGCGCGGAAACACTCTCACGCAAATGAGTCATGACCACACTGTGTTGCAAGAACTGCTTGACCAAGGTTCAATCTCCTCGGAAGAAGCACACGAGCATCCGCAGAGAGCTTTTTTAACTCAAGCACTTATGGGCGAAGGTCCACTCTCTCCAGTTCTCATGATCCACCAAGTTAACCCTAAGGATCGTTTTCTGCTCTGCAGTGATGGGCTCTCTGGAGTTCTCAGCGAGAAAGAAATAAAGACCGGAATGAAGATTCGTGATCGTGACGAGGCGCTCACATTCCTGGTCAATGCGGCTTATTCCGCCGGGGCACCCGATAATGTCACCGTGATACTTGCAGATATTGATCGTGAAAAGATCGAAAACTTCCCAATCACTTTTCTGGGAGCCGTGAATGATGAAGAGGTCGACCGATGACCGAGCTCTTGGGAGGTAGATACAAGTTAGGGGAAATGATCGGCTCAGGCGGTATGGCTGATGTCTACATTGCAAATGACCAAAGACTCTCCCGCAAAGTCGCGGTAAAGGTCCTCCGAAGTGACCTTGCTCGCGATCCTTCATTTGTTGCGCGCTTCCGTAAAGAAGCACTTGCAGCTGCAGGTTTGAATCATCCAGGAATTGTTGCCGTCTACGACTCAGGTGAAGAACCCGCTCCGTACATTGTCATGGAACTCGTCTCCGGTCACACCTTAAGAGAATTGATCCACCAAGGCGAGAAATTGCCGATTGATCGAGCACTTGAAATTGGTGAGGGAATTTTGACCGCTCTCGAATACTCACACAACTGCGGAATTGTTCATCGGGATATCAAACCGGCGAACGTTATGATCACCGATCAAGGTGTAGTGAAAGTGATGGACTTTGGCATTGCACGAGCCCTAGATGATGTTGGAGCCACTCTCACCAGTACATGGAACGTAGTTGGTACGGCGCAGTACCTCTCCCCTGAACAGGCTATGGGAGAAGTGGCTGATTATCGGAGTGATCTTTACTCGGTTGGCTGTCTTCTTTATGAGGTCCTTGTTGGTCGCCCTCCTTACACCGGCGATACACCCGTCTCAATAGCCTTCCAACATGTTTCAGGCGTATTGACAAAGCCGAGCACTCTCAATGACGAGTTGCCGGAAGGATTGAATATCTTGCTGACCGTTGCGTTAGCCAAGAATCCAGCAGAGCGTTATCAGAGCGCCTCTGAGATGTTGGCTGACATACAGAAGCTCCGCACCGGCCAAGTAATAACTACCAAGATTCCTCGGAAGAAAATAAGCCGAAGGAAGATAATCGCTGCAGCCGTAAGTGTGATTCTGGTGGGGGTATTACTGAATTTTGGAATTGGGGCACTTAACAAAACTCAAGGCCAGAAATTATTTGAGATGCCTCTTTTGGTTGGATTAACTCAAGCTGAGGCAGAGAGCAAATTAACTGGGTTTGTTATTACAATCCAACGTGCGCCCAATCCAACTATTCCTCTAGGAAGGGTCACCGATCAGGTGCCACTTGCCACTTCAAAAGTAGATAAAGGCACTGCAGTCGTCCTTACAATCTCCGCGGGGGTTGGCGATGCCACAGTGCCTACGGACCTCGTTGGTAAATCACTCTCCGATGCGCGAGCAAGTTTGGCTGCTGCTGGTCTTGTGATTTCACAGACCGAGGCTGTTCCATCCGATAAACCACAGGGAACAGTTTTGAAAGTTACTCCGGATGGCGGATCAACAATTACCGCCGGCAGCGGAGTCACACTCCAGATTGCAAGTGGTGATGTTGAAGTCCCACTACTAATCGGATCAACAGAAATACAAGCGCGAACAGTTCTGGCACAAGCGGGATTCTTAGTTCAGGAAATTGACGCTACCGATCTCACTCAGGCTGCTGGATTAGTCTTAGCGCAGGCGCCTGAAGCGGGGACCACGCAAACAATTGGTTCCACGGTCACGATCACGGTTAATCGAACATCGACGGAGAGTCCAGCGCCTACAAATTAACTTTTACCAACTACAGGAGAGAGTCCGACTGCTTTAGCACGTGCATCTTCATCTCCGCACTCAGTGAGCCAGTTTGCCAGCATATGGTGCCCATACTCAGTCAGGACGGACTCAGGATGGAACTGCACACCCTCAATCGGTAAATGCTTGTGACGAATAGACATCACGACGCCAGACTCACTTTCACCGGTAACTTCAATCTCTCCTGGCAGTGTAGATCGCTCTACTGCCAGCGAGTGATAACGAGTTGCGGTAAAGGGTGTTGGGATATCGGCAAGGACGCCAACGCCATTGTGACTTATTTGAGAAGTCTTACCGTGTAGCAATTCCGGTGCCTGGGAAACAGTCGCGCCAAAAGCAGTACAGATTGCTTGATGGCCTAAGCAGACTCCAAAGAGAGGAATCTTCTGCTCCGCGCAATAACGCACCATCGCCATGCTCACCCCCGCTCGCTCTGGGGTTCCGGGACCAGGTGAAATAAGAACACCATCAAATGCACTAGCCAGAGTCACTTCGAATTCGTCGTTCCGTAGAACGGTGCACTCTGCGCCGAGTTGTGCGAGGTACTGGACGAGGTTAAATACAAACGAGTCGTAGTTATCAATGACGAGTATCTTCCGCGTGGACATAGGAAGAATTCTCTCGCATCTTGAGTATCCCTCGCTCGACCCGATACTGGGCCTGATACCGGGCACGGGTTTAGAGAGCAGATATTAAGAATCTAGATCCCCGTGTTACCCTCTTCTATGCCAAAATCGAAGCTCCGCAAGAAAGATAAGAAGGGTGCCCCTGATCTGGTTGCCAACACTGTGGCACTTCCAAAGGAGAGCCCCCGTTGGTTAGCGCCGGTTATGGTCACGGCCTTTCTCGCCGGCCTTATCTGGATTGTGATCTTCTATGTGACCTCTACCAACTACCCAATCCCTGGTATTGGCGCCTGGAATATGGTGGTCGGCTTTGCCTTTATTGGTGTCGGATTCTCCCTCGCCACAAAATGGCGCTAATTACACGGGTGTAATTCTCCACATGGGGGATAACTCCTGTGGATAAGTTAAATCTTTGCCCTCAGGATCGCAGTTGTGGCTATCACTCCTCCTATAAGCCCTCCTAGGTGGGCATGCCAGTCGATTCCCGGCAGGATAAAAGCCATAGCAAAGTTAATCCCAATAATGACCATGATGCTCTTGAGATCGGCACCGATTCGCTTGGCAACAAGGGCAAAAGCGCCAAAGAGCCCAAAGAGGGCCCCCGAAACTCCCACGGAGAGTTGGTAGGGAGGGTTGAGATAAAGGGAGGTGAGCGATCCTGCGATGAGAGAGAAGAAGAAAATCGCAAGAAATCGAACCTTGCCAAATAGCTCTTCCAATGGATTCCCAAGGACTAAGAGAGCGTACATATTGAATCCAAGATGGAACAATCCGCCGTGAATCAGGCCGACAGTAAGGATGCGGTACCACTCGCCGGCAGCAACACCGCGGCCATTGATCGGACCCTTGATCAGTCCAAGATCAAACTCAAGGGAGGGAAAGAGCAACTGTAAAAGGTAAAAGGCAGAGATTACGGTTATAAGCCCTGTGGTGGCGTTCCGTTTCACGCGATCGTGATGGAGTTAATCGTTATCGGCGTAGTAGGGCGATCCTGGCCATCAGTTTTTGACTCGGCAATCTTATCTACGATTGCTTGGCTAGGCGCATCTTTGACTTCACCGAAAATAGTGTGTTTACGATTGAGCCATGTTGTTGGCGCAACTGTAATAAAGAACTGTGAACCGTTTGTCCCGGGGCCTGAGTTTGCCATCGCCAAGATATATGGGCGGTCGAAAACCAACTCGCCATGGAACTCATCTGCGAATTTATAGCCCGGGCCGCCAGTTCCGCGACCCAGTGGGTCTCCCCCTTGGATCATGAACCCTTTGATAACACGGTGAAAGACTGTGTTGTCGAAGAGATTGGCTCTGCTCTTCTCTCCGTTTCGCGGATCGGTCCACTCGCGGGCGCCTGTCGCCAATTCAACAAAGTTCGCGACGGTTTTAGGTGCGTGATTGGGAAAGAGTTCGATGACGATGTCGCCCAAGGATGTGTGCAGGGTTGCTGAACTATTTGTCATGTGGAGACTAGGGGAATCGAACCCCTAACCCCCGCCTTGCAAAGGCGGTGCTCTACCAATTGAGCTAAGTCCCCGTGGTCAATGGGAGTGGGCCTTGGAGGACTTGAACCTCCGACCTCTTCCTTATCAGGGAAGCGCTCTAACCAGGCTGAGCTAAAGGCCC
>JACPZY010000061.1 GCA_016195215.1 Actinomycetota bacterium
CGGGCAACATCTAACTCCGCTTCCTATCCCTTACTTCAGAAAGTCCTCGTCTCCTTTGGTGATCAAATTGGATTTGACGACACGTTAAAGGGCGCTCTTGATCAAGTATTCGGTGGCAACTCGGGAACTTCAGGAAGTACTCCAACGCCGTCAACTGGTAAAGGTGGAACTAAGTCCAACGCACTTGCTGCGGCCCTGCAGAGTGCAAGCCAGGCACTAGCCGATGGGCAGGCCGCACTTGCCAAGGGTGATTTCGCTGCCTATGGTCTTGCGCAAGCACGACTGAAGTCGGCGATAGCTGCGGCGATCGCTGCTCAATCCGGAAAGTAACTCTCTTCATATTCCCTTCATATTTAAGACGATTTGGCGCTCACCGTACCTGCCATCTACGATAGGCCTACCGACGCGGGGTGGAGCAGCTCGGTAGCTCGCTGGGCTCATAACCCAGAGGTCGTAGGTTCAAATCCTGCCCCCGCTACCATGGTGTGATAACCATTGAGGTTGTTATGTCCGCACCATTGCTCGGATGAAGCGCTCGCAAGGGCCATTTCATCCGGGCATTTTGCTTTTCTGGGGTCAAAATAATCGCGTTCCGGTACCAACGACAAAGGCCAGGCCTCTGTTTACCGGATCTGGCCATGGAAGAGTTATTTTCGGGCAAAGTACATTAACGGGTGAGGCAGGTGATGAACTCGTTACGTGCGACCGGAGCCCAACCATTCCTGCCAAATCCGAACGGCGTCCTCTTGGCTCATATCCACAAGATCGGATGGACCAAGACCCACTTTTGCGATCAAGTTTCTAGCTAGCTTGGCATCTATCCCTTCCTGTTGCGAAGCGGAAACCGGCATCGGGCGGCGGGGCTTAACTCCCTTATCTACCGCGGCCCAAAATTGGGCTTCGTCAATACAGAGCTGGTCCCGAAGGATTCTGCCAAAAAATTCCTGATCGTAAATTTGTTCGTTGCCATGGGAAACTCGGGTGTACAGACGCGCACCAGTTGGTGTCGTGAAAACGTAACGGTGATGGTCGCTTTTTTTCTTACTGGACTTCTTGTCTTTGTCTTCCCATCCCTCTACCTCGACGTAGCGCTTGAGTTCTTTGTAGGTGGGTAGCCTCATTACTCATTGCCAAAGAGGTACTGGTGCAACTCCTCGTTATCGCTGAGTCGGACAAGGGCAGGTAGCGCCCAGCCGCTTTTATGATTCGGATATTCCCTCAAATCTTCCATCCAAGTCTGGGCGTAGTCGCGGAGAGCTTCGATTAGCTCGTTTTCAGCCTCACCGGGGCGTCGTCCTCTCGGGCGATGTCTACAACGAGGTGACGGCTGACAGTGTCGTAGATGTCGGCGATTGCGGCACGGGCGTCCGTAATTTTTCTGTACTCAAGTGTTGGGCTCATGGGAAGAATAGTACCGATTGTACGATCTGTACGCAACGTACCTAAGATGGGGATTTTCATGGGAGAATCCTGAGAATCTGGGTTTAAATGAAATCCTTTTTAGGTTTGAGCGGTCCTAAGAGAGTACAGAATTCTCGCCTGAAAACCCAAAGGTTAGCTGCCTACCATCTATTAATTGAAGGCCTTCGCTACGTGTGAACTGAACCCCTTCAGTCGAGACTCTCAATTGAGTCTCCAACTTCTGGGGTTCAGTTCAGTGCGGGGGCCTTTTTCGTCGAGATCGAGCCAGACGGTTAAGGTAGCGCGATATGAATAACAGAGTTAGAACTGGCTCGACCCCAAGTGGCAGAGCATCTACCCACCTCGGGGTTCCCATCACGGTGGCACTTACTCTCGTGCTCTCTGTCGCCACACCTTTTCTAGCGAGCAGTTCCGCGGTAGATGCAACATCTGCGAAGACTTGTATGGCCGACAGATCCCTTGATTCGATCAATATTGGAAAGTACTTTGCTAATTTCTTGGTTCAGGCACGGAAAGACTGGCGCAAGGATGCAAATATTTCAAGCGTCCGCCTTGATGATCGCAAAGGGGAGAATTTTGATGCCTTATGCAAAGTTAACATTTACTCATCTTGGATGATCGTTCTCTACTCCGTCTCATCAAAAACGGAAGAGGTGGTCTACATGGATGGTGAGAACATGACCGCCGCAGGGATTCCTCGACTTCTCTACAGCTTGAAGAAAGTCGGATCGAAAGGGACAACTTTCACCAGCAAGAGCTTGGCCGATATAAGGAAGGAAAGTGGTTGGACTTTTGATAGTTACTCGAGACCCGAGACGGCCACACAAGAAAAGAAGGGGCCGGCAAACCTATTCCTTAATTGGAAGATGTCGCTGAGTGATGTCATTCAGAAATTCCTCGATCGAACAAGGAACGAGCAGATCACCAATTACGGATGGAGCATTTCAATCGGCAAGAAGTCAGTGAAGTCCGGAACTCCCTACGCCAATATTTACTGGCAGAACAGTACGAAGAAGCAGGCGTACTATGTCGAACCGATTACATTGAAAAGTTACGAGGTGAAGTACTAGTACTTCTCTCTAGACGAGAGAGAAATGACTACTTAATACGTAGCGAATTGATTACAACGACGAGGTTTGAAAGTGCCATGGCGCCTGCCGCGTACATAGGTGGTATGAGACCCATCGCCGCAAGAGGAATACCGATAACGTTGTAGAGAAATGCCCAGGCCAAATTTGTGCGAATAACACCGACTGTTTTTCTGGAGAGATTGAGGGCGTCAATGACACCTCCTAAGTCGCGACGCATCAGGACAATATCCGAGGTCGCAATTGCAGTATCCGTTCCTGTCCCCATTGCAATGCTCAGATCTGCAGTTGCTAGAGCAGGCGCATCGCTGACGCCATCGCCAATCATGAGGACGTGTCGTCCCTGCGCTTGCAATTTCTTTACCTGTTCAATCTTCTCCTTAGGGAGTGCGCCTGCGATGATGTGGTCAAGATCAATTCCCACCTTCTCTGCCAGGGCTATAGCAACACGCTCACTATCGCCCGTCACCAACCAGGGGTCGATGCCGTGGTTCTTCAGATCGAGCACACTCTCTTGGGCGTCGGGGTTGATCTCATCACCTACCGCGAAGACTGCGAGTGCGACACCCTCCCAGGCCAGTACCGAGACCGTAAGTCCATCCTCTTCCGCATCGTCGATGGCCAATTGGAGTTCTGGATCAAAAGGTACGGTGCTATGCGCGACAGCGACAGGAGCTCCAATGAGAACAGCAGGTGAGAGAGGTCCGAGTTCGACCCGTCCGGCGGATCCGGATCCTGGAGTGCTTTCGAAATGGGTAACCTTTCGAGTCTCTATGCCCTTTATCTTGATCGACTTCACTATCGCGGCTGCAACTGGATTATCACTCTCATTTTCAATGGAGTAGGCAGTAGAAAGGATCACCGATTCGTTGAGAAATGGACTGTATTTAATGCCCAAGGGTTTCCCGGCGGAGGGGAGGACGAGACTCCAGAGGACCGACATCGGGCCGTTTGTGAGTGTTCCTGTCTTATCTAAAATTACCGAGTCGATTTTCTTGGCGACCTCTAAGGCGCCGGGATCCCGTATAACAATTCCGCGTTGGGCACCCCTACCCGATGCAACTAAGAGGGCCGCCGGTGTTGCCAAACCGAGAGCGCAGGGACTGGCAATGACGAGGAGTGCGATCGCGGTGGAGATGGAATCTGTGAGTGTGTGATCGGTAAATCGTAAGAGAAAAAAAGTTGCGAGTGAGAGAAGCGCGAGAGCAGAGACTGAGATCGCACTGATGCGGTCTGCTCGCCGCTGAATTGGAGTTTTAGCACCTTGCACGCTTACGGCCATTGCCGTGATGCGGGCAAGTTCCGTATCTGAGCCCACTCGGGTGGCGCGGATCATGAGGCGTCCGTTCCGATTGAGTGATGATCCAATGACATGATCTCCCGGATCAATATCGACCGGTTTAGATTCACCAGTGAGTAAAGAGGTATCTACAGAACTCATCCCAGATATAACGATGCCATCCGTGGCAATTCTCTCTCCAGGTTTTGCCAGAAATTCATCGCCAACGACAAGTCGGTCGATGGGAATTCTTATTATGGCACCATCGCGACGAACCGATACTTCCCGGCTTGCGAGTGCGAGCAATGTTGATATCGCGCTACCAGCTCGCCTCTTGGCTCGTGATCCGAGGAAGCGACCGGCGATAACGAAGAGAATTATGGTGGCTGAAACCTCAGCGTTAACATCACCAGCGCCGCTTATATTTGCGTAGATAGACCATCCAAAGGCGGTAAGTGAGCCCAGAGATACGAGAGTGTCGACGGTGGGATGTTTCAGGTTTCGAATTCCCGCCCGGTGAATTGGCCAGGCGATAAGAAGTACGACTGGCGCACTCAGGGTGATGAGAAGCCAAGAAGTCGGCGAATACTTTGGATGAGCTAAGTTCAGGTTATCGAGTTGAGTGAGAACCCAACGATCAATGGCGGGGTGCCACTTTGTCGTCATAGATATTGCGAGAACAGGAATAGTGAAGAGCGCTGAGAAAATCAATGACCGTGCTGATTTTTTACTATGAAGAGCAATTCGACCCCTATCTGCCATCCCTTCGGCAGAGTAGCCGGCTGACTTAATCGCCTTGAAAAATACCTTCGAATCCATATCTGCGGGAGCCATTATGTGTGCAGTCTCGGAAGCGAAATTTACAGTGGCACTCACCTCAGGAATTGCATTGAGGGCACGTTCGATTGTCGCGACAGAAGATGTGCACGTCATTCCCCCAAGACGGAGTGTTATCGGCTCAAGCGCCGTCTTAATCACAGTGCTCATCGGATTACTATTGTCCAGAAGGATTGAGTCGTTCAAGAATTTGTTGATGCAGTATCCCGTTGGTTGAGAGCGCACTTCCGTGGTGCGGTCCAGGTTGACCCGCGACGGAAGTAAATGTGCCGCCGGCTTCGCGGACGATGATGTCGAGGGCGGCCATATCCCAGAGCGCGAGGACCGGTTCGGCTGCAACATCGGCAGAACCCTCCGCTACAAGCATGTGAGACCAGAAATCGCCGAATCCGCGAGATCGCCATGCCTTATCGATCAGTTCCTTGAACGCCGCTCCTCTCTCGCCCCATCCGGCGAAGTCTGAATAAGTGATTGAGGCATCCTTCACATCAGAAACTTTCGAAACAGAGATTTTCCTGGGTGCCCCGCCGTTAAATACGACGTGAGAGCCTTCGCCCTGCGCAGCGTACCAACGACGGCAGAGAGCTGGAGCGCTCGCAACACCGACAACAACTTCGCCATCTTCAATCAGGGCAATGAGAGTGGCCCATGTCGGCACCGCACGCATAAAGTTTTTTGTTCCGTCAATCGGGTCGATTACCCAGTAGCGCGACCCGGCACTTTTCAATTCGCCGAATTCCTCACCAACAACTCCGTCTTCGGGACGCTGCGATTTCAATATCTCCCGGATCGCCTCTTCGGTCGCTTTATCCGCATCGGTGACGGGGGTGTTATCGGGCTTGGTCGTGATTATGAGGTCCAAGGATTGATAACGGGAGGAGGTGATGAGATCTGCGGCAGCTGCAATCTGCAGGGCGAGGGTCAGATCTTCCGCTCGCGTGTATTTATACGTAGGCATCTTGAGCACAGCCTAGCCCAGCCCTAAATGATCTTTACTCCAACTTGACCTCAAGGAGGCCACGGAGGCTATTTATCCTTGCCTGGCGCTCTGGAATGACCCTCCCGTTGGGAGCCGCCCATTCCGTGAGGGCACAGCTCTCCTCGCTATGTGAGCAGTTGGGCATGCAATGAGCGATTACTTCGCGCAGATCTTCAAATGAGGCGATGATTCGATTGGGATCGATATGGGCAAGTCCAAATGCCCGGATTCCTGGGGTGTCGATAATCCAGCCATCGCGAGGGGCCAGATGGGACGAGAGTGGAAGAGCGATGGCACTTGAAGAGGTGTGCCGACCTCGGCCGGTTATTTCATTGACCTCACCAATCATTCTTGCGGCGTGAGGCAGAAGGGCATTAATCAGTGTGGATTTCCCGACTCCTGAGTGTCCGACCAGGACTGAAGTCTTTCCGTGGAGAGTTTTCCGGATGCGGGTTAAGTCAGCGCCTTTGGATGTCGTTATGACTTCGATGTTGAGATTGCGATAGTCATCGAGAAATTTCGGAGGAGCGCCGAGGTCAACTTTCGTGACCAGAATGACGGGAGTAATTCCCTCGTTAAACGCGCTCACGAGAAAACGGTCTATGAGACCACGTCTGGGTTCGGGGTTACTTGTTGCCAGAACAATGATGAGTTGGTCAATATTTGCGACAATCACTCTCTCGATTTTTGCCAGATCATCGACAGTCCTACTGAGAGAATTCTTCCTCTCCTTCACCGCGACGATTCGGGCAAGCGAACCCGGCCTTCCACTCGTATCCCCAACAATTCCAACATGATCGCCGACCACAACAGACTTTGGCCCCAACTCGCGCGCAGTCATCGCCGTGAGAATGACACCTTCATCTGTGATGCACGTGGTTCTGCCACGGTCAACAGTTGTGACGAGTGCGTGGATCGCATCGGCATGGGTAGGTCGGTCTTTACTTCGCGGGCGGCTACTTCGACTAGGGCGGATCTTCACGTCCGATTCGTCAAATTTACGCTGCGCCATTGATCTCCCGACTATGCGATCAGACTCGACCAGAGTGCTGGAAAATCCGGAAAAGTTTTTGCGGTTGTGGCGACATTTTCAATCTCGATACCGGGAGTAGTGAGGGCTAAGACCGCCGCCGCAGTGGCTAGGCGGTGATCGTCGTAGGTGTGAAATATTCCGCCGTGCAATGGGGCGGGCGTTATGTGAATAGAAGTTACATCCTCGGTGACATTTCCACCAAGTCCGTTTATTTCCCGAGTGAGTGCGGATAGTCGATCGGTCTCATGAAGTCGCAAGTGTCCAATACCTCGCAGATGCGATGGTGAATCAGCTAGGGCAGCCAACGCGGCAATAGCCGGTGTCAATTCGCCGACATCATGAAGGTCGATATCGATGCCATGGATTTCACCAGTGCCATGGAGAGTCAATCCAGAATCATGTGAGAGAACGATCGCTCCCATTTCGCTCAGGATCTCCCGAAGTTGGTCACCTGGTTGAGTAGTAATAGCTGGCCAATCTGAAATAGTGATGCTTCCACCGCAGATCATGGGGATAGATAGGAAGGGCGCAGCGTTTGAGAGATCTGGTTCGATAACCAGATCCTGCCTGCGCAATCTAGCGGGGTGGACTCTCCACGTATTCTGCCGGTGATCGACATCGACTTCTGCGCCGAAATCACGGAGCATCGCGACAGTCATCTCAACATGAGGCATTGATGGCAGTGAGGGTCCGATGTGCCTTGCTGAAATTCCTTTGAGAGTTGAGGGCCCAATAAGAAGGAGTGCAGATAAGAACTGACTAGAGGCAGATGCGTCGATATCGATTTCTCCACCGCGAAGTTCGCCAGCGCCATTTACAACCATGGGAAGCGAGTATCGCCCTCCGTGATCGACGAGGATACCCAGCTCTTCAAGGGCTCGAATTACCGGCGCAACTGGGCGCTCATGCGATCGGAGGTCCCCGTCAAAAGAAATCTCACCAGTAGCAAGCGCTGCAACAGGGGGAAGGAATCTCATTACGGTCCCAGCATTACCAACGTCTATCAAGGCGGGACCAGTGAGAGCGTCAGGGGAGACGTGCCACTGGTGTTCGCCTTTGAGGTAGATATTCTCAATTCCAATGCCCATGGCAGTTAAGCCATTCTTCATCAGTGTTGTATCCCGGGAGATGAGGGGACGTCGCAGGACTGAGGGTGTATCGGCCAGAGTTGCGAGGATTAGGGCTCGGTTGGTGACTGATTTGGAACCTGGGATTGCGACAGTGAGATTCACCTGATTCTTTCCCCGAGTGGGTGCGCTCCAGAGCAGATGGTGATCATCTGATCGGGAAGTGCTACTCGACATACGCTGAGCCTACCGTTGAGATCCATCGGCTCAGCCCTCCAAATTTCTATTCCTCCAGAAAGGTTGAGTGAGTGCACGCGCACCTCAATCTCATGTAATAAATTCATGGAATATTTCAGCCCCGATCAGGGTTCAACTATGTGTGCTATTGATCGAGCCCATTGCCCTCGGCGAGCCAGAGACCCTCTTCTAGGGGTAGCCTTGACGACGATGACATCCACCGATCTCGTAAAAGAGAGTACCGAAGAGCGGACCCTTCGGTTTGAGCGCGATGCCCTGGCTTTTACCGACCAGCTCTACTCCGCGGCCCTTCGCTATACCAAGAATCCGCACGATGCGAAGGACCTGGTTCAGGACACTTATCTCAAGGCATTCTCCTCTTTCCATCAGTTTGAACCGGGGACAAATCTCAAGGCCTGGCTCTATCGAGTCTTAACAACAACCTTTATCAATTCATATCGCAAGGCACAACGCCAACCCATGATCGCCAACACCGAGATAGAAGATTGGCAGTTGGCTGCTTCTGCATCGCACACGAGCGACCAGGGTAAATCGGCCGAAATCACCGCCCTTGAGAATATGCCTGATAGCGATGTTAAACGGGCCCTTCAGGAGATCCCAGAAGAATTCCGGATCGCGGTTTATTTAGCCGACGTCGAAGGTTTCGCTTACAAAGAGATCGCCGAGATTGTTGGAGTGCCTACTGGCACGGTGATGTCTCGGCTTCACCGGGGTCGTAAGGCATTGCGGCTCTTGCTCGTGGATTACGCCAGAGAGCGTGGATATGGCACTGCAAATGGCAAGGAGGCGCAGTCATGAGTTGTGGCGGGATACACGAGACCCCTTGCAGTGAAGTACTAAGCGAAGTTGCCCTCTTAATCGATGGTGAAATCAATGAGCCAGGGAAGATTCATGCGATTGAGCATCACTTTGAGGAATGTGGAGCATGCTGTGAGGAAATGGAGCACGAGCGACGGATGCACGACCTTCTTCATGATGTTCTGACCCGTTCATGTATGGACACCCAGGAGTCGATCTCATCACCGAATTTCGCCGGACAGAAATTTCAATTCAGGTAGATGATTTTGGCCAGATCGAGCATCATGAAATAACGATTGAAAGCACTCAGGAGTTTCGCTTCCCTCGCGAAAATTAGAAGATGAATCGCAGCAGCGAACTGGTCGGAACCGTGGGATTCTCAACAATGCTGGTCCGTCCCGGTGATTGCTCGGTAGCAATTGGCCTCGGCGATTTACCTATCGTGGCAACTTCGCATCTTGTGAACGTAATGGAGAGCGCGGCGCTCGCTGTAATTTCCGATTTCCTCGAAATTGGCGAAACAACGCGGTTGACTCACCTCGACCTAGAAGTCATCGAGGCTGTTGGAATCGGCGCATCGATTCGAGCAACCGCAACGTGTACAGATATTGTTGGGCGCGATCTGCTCTTTGGGTGCGAGATCTATGAAGGCGAGAGGCTTATAGCAAGAGCAGAAATGAAAAGAGCGGTGATCGAGCGAGTATCTTTCCTCGCGCGAACCGCCGCTCAATCCATTATTGGGCACCTGCCCTCTTAATTATCTATTTCTTCGTGGCCCAGAAGATCTCTGCGATCTCATCGATCTTGCCGAGCAATTTATCGGCAACTGCTACATCGTTTGTGCCCTTTGTGCCAGCAGCACCGGCCAACTTGGTTGCATCGTTAAAGAGAAGATGAAGTTGTGGGTATGTTTCAAAATGAGTTGGCTTAAAGTAATCGGTCCAAAGGACCCAGAGATGTTCTTTAACCATATTTGACCGCTCTTCTTTGATTGCAACAGCACGTGCCTTGAAATCTGGGTCGGTGCTTGCGGCGTACTTCTGCATGCAAGCTTTCACTGATTGGGCTTCAATCTTGGCCTGTGCTGGATCGTAAATTCCACATGGAAGATCGCAGTGCGCATATACCGTTATTTTTGGCGTAAACATTTTTTCTCCTAAATGTCTCTTGGCTGACTCCTGGCTGACTCCTGGTTAATTCAGGGATAAAATCCTGAGCTATCGGCGTGCACTAACACTCTACTGATGTGAGACTACCCCTCATGGCCCAATCTGACATCCCCAAGTTAATCGGCAAATTAGGCACCGTTGCCGTCTCCGGTGAATCAATGGTGCCCACCTACCGCTCCGGCGACTGGCTGGTCGTCGCATGGGGAGCTCGTTTCAAAATCGGAGATGTGATCCTGGTTGAACGAGAAGATCGACCTGGCGTTTTCCTGATTAAGAGGTTGGAACGGAGTGAAGGGTCAAAGTACTGGGTTGAGGGTGATAACAAGTTGATCAGTACCGATTCTCGGGAGTGGGGATTTATCGACCAGAATGAAATCGTTGGCAGAGTCATATTTCGCGTTCGCAAATCGAGGGAAGGACGTCCCACGCGTAAATGGCCCACGGGTAAATGACCCACGCGTAAATGGCCCACGGGTAAATGACCCACGCGTAAATGGCGTGGAGAGCGCGAGATTTAGCGGTTGAAGGCTTCGATCATGAGTGCTTTTGCTTCTTCATCGTGGACATAGTGGTTGCCAGTTGCTGGACTGGCAGTTGCCCGGCGAGATACTCGTCGGAGAGTGCGGCCGTCAAAGATTTCAAGGGTGTGAAGTGAAATGAATGGCCACGGCCCCTGGTTAGCGGGCTCATCTTGTATCCAGAGGAGATTGGCATCGGGATGTTTAGCGGCTTCGGCTGCCAGCTCTTTTACGGGGAGTGGATAAATCTGCTCCACTCGTACTATCGCGGTGCTCTCCTCGCCAAGTTGGGCGCGTTCGGCAATGAGGTCATAGTAAAGACGGCCTGAACAGAAGATAACTCGAGTTGCATTTGTTACGGAGTTATCAGGAATAACCGTCTGGAAATGTCCTTGCGTGAAATCAGAGAGAGAAGAAGCGGCGGAACGGAGGCGCAACATCGACTTAGGAGTGAAGACAATAAGTGGGCGCTGTGCCTGATTCTTTGCATGCCAGCGCAGGAGGTGGAAGTAAGAGGCGGGAGTTGATGGTTGGGCGACAGTCATATTGGCTTCGGCACAGAGAGTTAAGAATCGTTCGATCCGTGCTGAAGAGTGATCTGGTCCTTGGCCCTCGTATCCATGCGGAAGTAGCAGAACTAGTCCAGAGCGCTCTCCCCATTTCTGCAGAGAGGAGGAAATAAATTCATCGATGATTGTTTGGGCCCCATTGGCAAAATCGCCAAACTGCCCTTCCCAGAGCACCAGGGCTTCGTTACGCGCCACCGAGTAGCCATATTCAAAGCCCATCGCTGCGAATTCGGAGAGCAAGGAATCAATGACGAAGAACTGGTTCTCATCCGAGATAAGGCCGCGCAATGGCGTCCATTCATTTCCATTCTCTTTATCAACAATAACTGCGTGACGGTTGCTAAATGTCCCACGGCGTGAATCTTGTCCCGCCAGTCGAATTGGCATTCCATCAAGAAGGAGTGATCCAAAGGCAAGTGTTTCTCCCATAGACCAATCAATCGTTCCTTCTTTAAGCATCTCAACGCGCTTACTTAATTGAGGGAGAAGTTTGGGATGGACCTTAAATCCTTCTGGAACTTCAAGCTGTGTCTGTGCAATTCGATTTGCGGTCGCCTCGGTGATACTTGTATCAACATCGTGTGGAGCTGGTGGTTCAGGAGCGGCAAAACTCAATTCGCTATCCGGCTTGAGATTATGAACTGCGGCAAATACCGCTTCCAACTGCGCTTGGTAATCGCGCGCAACCTCTTGCGCTTCATCGTCGGTGATATCGCCTCGACCGATGAGTGCTTCGGTGTAAAGAGTACGAGTGGAGCGCTTTGCATCAATCAGTTTGTACATCAATGGCTGGGTGAAACTTGGCTCATCGCCTTCATTATGGCCGCGGCGGCGGTAGCAGATCATGTCGATGACAACATCTTTATTAAACTGCTCGCGGTATTCAAAGGCCAGACGCGCTACGCGAACAACTGCTTCTGGGTCATCACCGTTGACGTGGAAGATAGGGGCTTGGATTCCCTTGGCGATATCGGTTGCATACCTAGTAGAGCGCGAAGATGCCGGTGCTGTTGTGAATCCAACTTGGTTATTGATGAGAACGTGAATTGTTCCGCCGGTGCGGTATCCGCGAAGTTGGGAGAGGTTGAGCGTTTCAAAAACGACGCCCTGGCCAGCAAACGAGGCATCGCCATGAATAAGGATTGGAAGTACTGAGAAAGCGTCCTTGATGTTGAGGCGATCTTGTTTTGCCCGCACAACTCCCTCGAGAACCGGGTTAACCGCTTCAAGATGGGAAGGGTTAGCGGCGAGGTAGATTTTCGTTTTTGCGCCAGTGGCCGAAGTGAAAACACCTTCTGTGCCTAAGTGATACTTCACATCACCGGTTCCTTGTACTGAATTGAGAATGTAGTGGCCTTCGAACTCTTGAAATATCTGGCCGTAAGACTTGCCGGCGATATTTGCCAAAACATTGAGGCGGCCGCGGTGGGACATTCCGATACAGACCTCGTCCATATTCAATTCTGCTGCGGCGGAGATAATTGCATCCAGAAGTGGAATAACGGTCTCACCACCTTCGAGTGAGAACCGCTTCTGTCCTACGTACTTCGTTTGGAGGAAGGATTCAAAGGCTTCGGCACCATTGAGTTTGTGCAAGATTCGGAGTTGCTCTTCACGAGGCATTTTTGTAGCCCCGACTTCGACACGCTCTTGGATCCAATGACGTTCAATCGGATCCTCGATATACATATATTCAACTCCGACTGCTCGGCAGTACGAGTCGCGCAGGATTCCGAGAATCTTCCGCAGTCTCATAAATGCCTGTCCGCCAAATCCGCCAGTTGCGAACTCGCGATCAAGATCCCAGAGAGTTAAACCGTGCGTTACAACATCAAGGTCTGGGTGTGACCGTTGCTTGTATTCCAACGGATCTATATCAGCCATGAGGTGACCGTTGGTCCGGTAAGCATGGATCAACTGCTGCACGCGGGCTGTCTTGTTTATCTCTTCATCGCGTGCAAATTCATTGTCGACGACCCAGCGGATTGGTTCGTATGGAATTCGAAGTGCAGCGAAGATCTCGTCGTAAAAACCATCTTCACCAAGGAGTAATTCGTGAATGTGGCGGAGGAAATCTCCCGATTGTGCACCTTGGATAATTCGGTGATCGTAAGTACTTGTGAGGGTCACGACCTTGCTTATAGCAAGGCGGGACAACGTCTCTTCACTTGAACCTTGAAACTCTGCAGGGTAGTCAAGGGCGCCAACGCCAAGAATCATCGCTTGTCCCGCAACGAGACGCGGTACTGAATGAACGGTTCCGATTCCGCCCGGGTTCGTAAGTGAGACCGTTGTTCCTGCGTAATCTTCGACAGTTAACGTTCCACCGCGCGCCTTAGCAACGGTTGCTTCGTATGCATTCCAGAACTGGGCGAAGTCCAGACCCTCACAACCCTTTATGGATGGCACCAATAACTGACGGGAGCCATCTGGCTTGGTGAGATCAATAGCGATTCCCAAGTTGATGTGTTCTGGGTGGCCGATCGCGGGCTTACTATCCAATTGGGTATAGAAGGCATTCATTTCAGGCATCGAGCGGAGAGCCTTAATCATCGCGTAGGCAATGATGTGAGTAAATGAAACCTTGCCACCGCGGGTGCGTTTCAAGTGGTTATTGATAACAATGCGATTATCAATGAGAAGTTTTGCGGGGATCGCACGGACACTTGTAGCTGTTGGAACCGTCAACGACGCTTCCATGCTCTGCACTACTCGACCAGCAACGCCACGCAATGGTTCGACATTGGCAGCTGTGGGAGTACTCAATACAGGCACTGGCTTAACAATTGGATCCGCGGGAGTCGGCGGGGTCAGATCTATTTCACGAAGTACTGGCTGGGGAACAATTTCCTCTGCAGTTTCTGCCGCAACAGGCGCATCCGGTGCTGGCCCCGATGCAACTTGATCAGTCGTTGCTGCTGAGACAATTTGTGCGGGTGCTGCGGGAGAAACTGGCCATGGAGTAGCAACTTGGGGAGCCGTCTGCACTGGCGCGACCGGCTCTGGCGCTGACTCGACTGGCGTTGGCCCTACCTGAGTTTCCTTGGCCGCAACCGCGGTTGACACCGGGGCAACTGGAGTTGATGCAGCCTTTGGAATCGGTGGAAGGCCTGCGTGAGGAGTTGTCAAACTCCGGTCATTATTTTGAGTACTGGCCGTTTGAGTACTGGCCGTTTGAGTACTGGCCGTTTGAGTACTGGCCGTTTGAGTACTGGCAGGAGGTGAAACTTTTGCGAAGAGAGTTGCCCAAGTTGCGTCTACAGATTTCGGATCTTCGAGGTATTGCTGATACATCTCATCGACGAGCCACTCATTGGCGCCGAACTGTTCAGCGATTTCCTCGCCAAATCGCTCTGCGAATGACGAACTGCCAGGCGTAGGATCCAATGGGTCAGATGCCGACACTGGCACCCTCCTTACTCGTGAATGATCGTCAACGATCACGAAAAATTACTCCAAAGCGGACACAGCCTACCGACAGAATGTTTCAGAACTAATTCCAAAGTTTGATACGCATAGAGCGAGGTAGACCACACTCCAATTCCACCTTCATTTATAGGCGATTTCCAGAGAAGTTGCGCGTTAATCTTGGGAAATTTATCTGGAGGAAATCTCCGGCGCCAGATGCATTCTTGCGAAAATAGCCACGGGATGGAGGTATGAGTCCTAGGGCGGGGCACTATTCCGGGGTGATTGAGAGTGCCAAGAGCAGGGTAACGAGCGCGAGGAGGGCAAAGGGAATGGCCAGCAACCAGAGGTCGGCCTCCATCTGGAAGGTCGAAACCCCAAGGGCGATGAAGTTGGCCAAGATCGCAGGAGCGCGTCCGTAGTTTCGACCCTTGCTAAATCCGTGGGCCGCTGCGGCAAGACCCACGGATCCTAGAATTGCGAAGAGAACTTCGGCTATTAGGGCCGCCGGGGCCTCGGGGGTGGAGATCAGGCTACTGACTACCAGGAAGATGCCTAGGGATAACACCATCGCCGCTTCGATACGTAGAAGGGTTGCCACGATAGCCCGCCGGGTGGACTTATTGGCATTCTCTCCGCTCATGGTGGCAACGATAGCAATGCGCAGGTCCATCGGCGGTTACCGATAGCGATGCGCTCCCATGACGGGCTGAAAGATTCCCTTACCCATTTAGCGGCGCCAGGACTCTTTTACGAGGAATTGCGACGAGACCTTGCACGTGTAAGAAGAAGTGGAGAACAACTCTGCCTCATACGTTTACTCCTTAGGCCCCTTGAGCCCGAGGCGAAGGCGCTGGTATCCGGATATGAAATCGAGGTACTGAGTTTTAGTCAGACCTTGAAGCGTCTCTCACGGGCTGAAGATATCTGCTCGCGAATGGGGGATTTGGAATTTCTCACCCTTCTCCGTGGTAATGGATCCGTGGCAATGAATCTCGTAAAACGGATTGCTCTGACCTGGGAGAGCGATCTTCTCGCGCATGCTGGGCCGGACTTTAAGAGCAGAGTCAGACTAGCGAGTTCGCAACTCTCATCGCTCTCTGGGGAGAGCGCATTGGAATTTCTTAACCGTCTTGACCTCGAACCTTGCACCTGATTCCTTAACCGTCTCGACCTCGAGCCCTGCACCTGATTCCTTACCCGTTTCTGGATGATTACTCACAGTAAATGACGGTGGATAGTTCATGCACGGTTGTTAAAGTTGCGCCTCACTCTGCATCGAACCAACCTAGGCTTTCGCAGATGCCGACTCCAGATATTGCTATGACTTTTGGTCCGCTTGCGCTATTTATGAATGACGGAGAGATAGAAGAGATTTGGATCAACTCGCCTGAGAGAATCTTTATCGCACGTCGAGGGAAGAACGAACTTACAAATCTCCTTCTCTCTGGCGAGGATGTGAGGAACATCGTAGAGAGAGCTCTTATGTGGAGTGGAAGGCGATTGGATCTATCCCACCCATTTGTCGACGCACGTTTACCTGATGGAAGCCGTCTCCATGTCGCGATTCCTGAGGTGACCCCCGAACACTGGGCAGTAAATATTCGTAAACACTTGCTCCGCAACCTATCCCTTAAAGATCTTGCCGCTCGCAACGCCATGTCATCAAAAATTTCAATCCTTCTCAACCAGAGCGTCCGGGCTGGTATCAACATTTTGGTCAGCGGAGGGACTCAAGCTGGCAAGACAACAATGCTCAATGCCCTTGCCTCCGCCATTCCTGTGCAAGAACGTGTGATCACGATCGAAGAAGTCTTTGAACTCAAGCCAAATTTGCCAGATGTAATCAGTCTTCAGACTCGCAGTGCGAATTTGCAGGGAGAAGGCGAAATCGCGCTGCGGCGATTGATTAAGGAATCACTCCGTATGAGACCTTCGAGAATAATCGTTGGGGAAGTTCGCGAGGCGGAGGCATTAGACCTGTTAATCGCCCTAAATTCAGGGTTGCCAGGAATGGGAACAATTCATGCAAACTCGGCTCGAGATGCGATTACTAAATTGCAGACGCTGCCACTTCTCGCAGGAGAAAATATTTCGCAGAAATTTATTGGCCCTACCGTTGCCGCGGCGATCGATTTGGTAGTTCAAGTAGCCCTAGATTCCTTAGGTGAACGGAGAATTGTCGAGGTAGCCGCACTCACCGGGCGTATGGAAAATGGCCATATTGAGGTAGAAACTCTCTGGCTCTGGAATGGGCACGAATACGAACCAGGGTTAGGCGCTATTCCACACCCTGAGAAATTTGCCCAGGCAGGAATTCCAATTGCATCATGGTTGAATCAATGAATTTCTCCAACGGATCAATTTGGTCGATCTTAGGCGCAACTTCCCATCCACTTTCAATCGCAATGCTTGCCTCGACATTATGCGCGATCGGTCTGAGCTTCTCTACCGAGGAGGTAGATGTTGACCATAAGTCGAAAGGAGATGGCGAAAATTCAAAGTCCAGAGTCGCAATTGCCTTAACGGAACATCGCATAAGAATTATCTATTCAGCTATTTCGGCCTGTACTGTCACAATTCTTCTGTTCGTTTGGACCAATTCGTTCTACATAACAATGCCATTTACGATCTTTTCAATCTTCATAACTTGGATTTATTTGCGGAATAAGAGCACCAGAAAAGATGCCGAAATGTTGAAGGTCTGGCCAGAGGTTACCGACCATTTAATCTCCGGAATCCATTCTGGACTTTCGTTATCCGAAGCACTCGTCGGATTAAGTGTTCGCGGACCAGAGGTTATCCGTCCACATTTCCAAGAGTTTCGCACCGAACTCTCCAAATCTGGTGATTTCGTGGCTGCAATTAGCAATTTGAAATGCCGATTCAACAGTCATGGTAGCGATCAAATTCTCGAGGCAATTCTCTTGGCCAAGTCCTTAGGCGGTTCGGAGTTACTGCAAATATTTAGGACGCTTGGAGATTTTCTTCGACAGGATCTTGCCCTGCGAAAAGAAATAGAAATAAAGCATGGGTGGATTAGGAATTCGGCCCACCTCTCCGCCGCAGCGCCTTGGCTCCTCCTTCTCCTGCTCTCTTCTCAACCAGGCACTGCAGAAGCGTTCTCCAAACCAGGTGGCGTCCTCATACTCTTGATAGGGCTCATGTTGACTGGTCTTGCATATTTATGGATGGAGAGACTGGGTGACTTGCCAGCACAGCCCAGGGTTTTCAAGTGAGAGAAATCATTTTGAGCCGAGAAGTCCTCGTTCCGACTCTTCTAACTTTGATTGGTGTTTTCCTATTTCTCCTAGACACCAATCCACAATTCATTACCTCGGCCTCACTTTTGAGTGAATCGGAGGGGAAATTGATCAACTTTCCCGATAGAACCCGCGTGCATGAGCGGTTGGAAAAATTGGGTAGAGGTGGGCAGTACGCTGCCTTCCGTTTGGGGCAATTTGTGAATGCGAGTGTGGCAAGTGGTTCCGCTTCGCTCGCACTCTTCTTAATCTCTGGAGAACCGGCTCTCACCCTCGCAACGTCGGCCTTCGTCTTCCTGGCCACTTATCTCCTGGTTGATCAGAGGTTGAGCAACGAGGTGACTCGTTATCGGTTGTCTTTGGAGAACGAATTTGCCGCGGTCATAGAAATGCTGACGCTCTCCCTTTCGGCTGGTGAGACGCCACTTGCGGCGTTGGCCCGAATCTCCCATCACTCTCGGAGCGCCCTTGCTCTTGAATTCAGGACCGTTGTCGATTTAGTGAGGAGCGGGACTCCGTTCCATGTGGCTCTTGATGCGCTTGGGCGACGTGTTGACTCTGTCGTTATTCGCCGTTTCGTTGACGCACTAATCACGGCCATGCTTCGAGGGGCACCCTTAGTTGATGTACTTCAACGTCACGCCGCTGAGGCTAGGCAAAATCAGAGAAATATTCTTATGAATAAGGCGGGCAAGGCGGAAATTTCTATGATGGTCCCTGTTGTTTTCCTCATTCTTCCTGTCTCCGTGCTCTTTGCCCTGTGGCCCTCGCTCACGCAATTAAACTTTTTCGCATCCTGACCCTCAAGGGCATTCACCCGTATTCGTTATCTCTTTCGCATCCTGACCCTCAAGGGCCAGTGTTCCGCGGCTCCTTTCATTCAAAGATTTACACACCCGCGGGATCTAAGAGTTACCTAATCATTTTTTCCCCAAGAATTCTCCTTACCCACGCAAGGTGCGTGCGCAGGTAAAGTCGGGAGTAAGAAAATGAAAGTACGGGAACACATATTGAAAAGAGTTAGTTTGTTAGGCACTTCAATGGGAGAGAGGGTTATTGGCTTGACTCTTCGCGCAAGGGAGAAACTCACTGAAGTGAGTAGAGTGAATTTCCGGCGTGAATGTTTCCAATCTGAAAGAGGCGATGTGCCAGGGTGGGTTCTGGTCGTGCTGATGACCACTGGCCTAGTAACGGCGATATGGACTATTGCGGCACCGAGATTGAGCGCAATTCTTCGCAATTCATTGGATGCAATGAATGGAATTCGCTAAAAGAGTAGGGCGTGATCAGAAAGGGATAGTGGAAAGCACGCTCGTCATAATCCCTTTGGTAGCCCTCTTTCTAATCACATTAGAACTCATAGTCGCTGTCAACTATCGAAATATCGATACTTCTTTCGCCCAGAGCGATGCTTCAACGCGTGCAATCACGGCGTCTCCTGGCGCCAATGACGAAGTTCTCACTCTCTCTCCAGGAAGAACGGGCGAAACTCTTCAATTGGTGGTCGTACGCCGTCGTCGAACCTTGCCTTCTTTCATCAGTCGTCTCCCCATGATCTCTGGCATTCGACGGCATTCGACAGAAACGGTGGGTGTGGCCGTCGTTGAGAGGGAACCATGAAAGGAGTTGTATACGGTTTTCGCATCGCGAAATATGTGCGGAAGGCACCTGCCCTCCTACGAAATGACTATGCCCGGAAAGATTGGCAAATGCAGTCAGGGAGTGCCGCAGTGGAGTTTGTGATTCTCGCAGTCCCCCTCTTCCTACCGATTATTATTTACCTGACACAATTTGCCGAGGTAAGTAATGCCGAAACCAAAGCTCGTTCGCTCATTCGAGAAGTCGTTCGTGCTTACGTTACAAGTGAAAGTGTGGACGCGGCCGAAGAGAGTGCCAATTTAATTCTCAGCGTTGGAGCAGAAAAAATTGGCTTCGACGGCGCAGAGATTGCCGGCATGAAGCTTGAATTTCTCTGTTCCTCGAATCCTTGTCTAACACCTGGCGGTCGAGTACGCGGTGATTTGGAATTCGACCTCCGCCTCAGCCAACGCCACATCCATGTCTCCGCACAAGAATATGTCTCGCCATGGCAGTAAGAATCAGTAACGCATCGCGAATAGTTGAGCCGCTATTAAAATTCAAGTCGAGTGGAGTTCGCGCGGTGAGTGCTCTTCGCGCGGTGAGTGCTCTTCGCGCGGTGAGTGGTCTTCGCGCGGTGAGTGGTCTTCGCGCGGTGAGTGGTCTTCGCGCGGTGAGTGGTCTTCGCCAGCCCAGGGTTTGCGCAGACGGAGAGAGGGGGTCGATCTCGGTTCTTACCATCGGGCTTTTTCTTCTGACCGTGGCACTGCTCATCATCATTACTGATATCGGCTCGGTGATCGTTGCAAAGAGGTCGTTAGTTCAGGTAACAGAGTCGGCAGCCATTCGTGCTACTAACCAACTCGACCTCGGCAGCTACTATCGAGGAGACGGAGGCGTGGATATCCCAATCAATTGCGCAGTAGCG
>JACPZY010000062.1 GCA_016195215.1 Actinomycetota bacterium
AATCATCTCCTTTTATAGAGTCGAAGGTTTGCTTATCACCATCAGTGCAACTGGTTCGGTATCAGATATCACCGAGCGCGCCATCTCAGCGCTCAGCCGTGTCCAGTAGTTAGTTAATGAAAATGTCAATTCAGCTCAAAACTCTGGATCAAATCAAAGTAATGCGCCGGGCAGGTCTCCTCGTAGGGCAGACCCTCGAACTTCTAAAGTCGTCAATAAAGGCAGGAATGCGCACCGATGCACTCGATGCCATTGCGGCGGCGAATATAAAGCGCGGCGGCGGAAGATCAAATTTTGATGGGTACCATGGCTTTAAAGGCACTATTTGTGTTTCGCTGAACGATGAGATTGTTCATGGAATCCCGGGCAACCGAATTATTGAAGATGGCGATATTGTTTCGATTGATTGTGGGGCAATAGTTGAGGGGTGGCACGGAGACGCCGCTTTCTCAACCATCATCGGACCAGCACGGGCGCTTGACCAGAAATTGTTGGCTGTTTGTGAGGAATCAATGTGGCGGGGGATTGCAGCTGGCCATGTTGGTGCGCACCTTTCTGATATTGGCCATGCTGTGGAGCAGTGCATCAAATCTCAGGGAATCTTTGGAATTCTGAAGGAATATGGCGGACATGGGATTGGTACTGAGATGCATCAGGAGCCGCATGTACTTAATTTCGGTAAGCGTGGGTTTGGTCCCGAATTAACTCCCGGGCTGGCACTCGCGATTGAACCAATGATCACCCTAGGAACTCATCGCACGAAACTCTTGAAAGATGGGTGGACAGTTGTCTCTGCCGACAAGTCGCGCGGCGCACATTTTGAACACACATATGCCCTCCTTCCCGATGGAAAGCCTTTTGTCCTCACTGCGATAGATGGTGGGAAAGAGCATTTAGGGAAATTGGGAGTAGAGATTTCAGAGTTGATTCAATGAGCTTTCCGTTGTTGTAAGGTGGCTCCATGGGTAGTGAATTTGGCGTGATTATGCGCTCAGAGATTGAAGAAATTCCTTCGGTTTTCAAACGGATTAGGGCCAGTGCAGAAGAGATGACTTCGCAGATTCACATGTTGCCTCTTTCGAATATTGATTCGGTCATACTTGTAGCTCGAGGCACTTCTGATAACGCCGCTCTATATTTGAAATATTTGATTGAAACAAAACTCGGAATTCCCTGTGGACTTGCTTCACCATCTGTTGTTTCTATATACGGCACCACTCTACGCTTCAAAAATGTCCTTGTGATTGCACTAAGCCAGAGTGGCCAGTCGCCGGATCTCATTGGTTATTGCCAAGCAGCGCGTGATGGCGGGGCAACTGTGCTAGCAATGACAAACGATTCAGCGAGTCCGCTGGCCAGGATTTCCCACTGTCACCTGTATTTGCAGGCAGGTCCAGAGAGGGCGGTTGCTGCAACTAAAAGTTATTCCGCTGAACTCTTAGTTGCCCGCACCTTTGTTTCTGCTTGGAGTGGTGAGAGCATTAATTTTGATCCAATCATTGAACAGACTCAGAAGGTCCTGGAATTAACCTCGGAAATTGAGGACATTGCCTCCCGTTTTAATTACCATAATGGCGTAACAACTATGGGTCGAGGCTATGCCTACGCCAATGCACAGGAGTGCGCACTCAAGATTCAGGAGACCTTAAAGATTCCTGTCGCATCATTTTCATCTGCGGATTATCTTCATGGTCCCATTTCTTCTCTCCACGAAGATTCTCATGTGGTTTTTCTGGCACCATTTGGGATCGCAGAGGCAGCTATGTCGGCTACAGTGCAACGCATCCGAGAGATCACCAAACATATCTATTGGATTGGCGCCGGTTTCGCCCGCAAGCCAGATGAAATTTATCTAGGCGGCGCTATTGATCTGTCGGAGGTGGATGCAGTCATTGTCGACAGTGTTATTCTGCAACTCTTCGCTCTTTTTCTGGCGGTTTCAGCGGGAAAGAATCCTGATGCTCCGGTTGGTCTATTAAAAGTCACTAAAACGGTTTAGAACACCATGACTCACACTGTGCCAGCTTTTCTAGATCTTCAAGTAAATGGTCATGGTGGGGTCGATCTTTTGGCGGCAAAGACGACTGAAGATATTCGCAAGGTATCTCGCTCATTATTGCAGCAAGGTGTCGGTGCGTACTTGCCCACTCTGATAACAGGTCCCCTCGATCGCACAGTTGAGGTAATGAGATTGATCGAGGAAGTCAGACAATCTCCACGCGATGATGAAGCTGAAGTTGTCGGCATTCATCTAGAGGGCCCATTTCTTTCACACGAGAAGCCAGGTGTCCATCCCATCGATTATTTGATGGAGCCAACGCAGGAACTTCTGGGAAAGTACATCACCGCGGGCACCGTTACCATTGTTACTATTGCACCTGAAATTCCGGGCGCGCTAGATGCGATCAAATTCTTATCGCAAATGGGTATTGTCGTCTCATTAGGTCATTCGAATGCCACTACTGAGCAGGCGCATGCAGGCTTTGATGCGGGTGCAACCACCGTGACTCATATTTGGAATGCGATGAGTAAAGATCAAAGACCGGGAGTCGGCCTGGCTGGGGTTGCTCTTGAGCGAGAAGATATTGCGGTTCAATTAATCGTCGATGGAGTGCATCTCTCCGACGAGCTCGTTCGATACACCGTGGAGAGAGCATCCAATCGATTTATCGTGACCAATGACGCGGTATCACCCGCAGGTCTCGGAGAGGGGACTTTCCCCTTTGGGACTTTCATGGTGACTGTTCACGATGGTCGCGCCCTCCGCTCAGACGGGGTTCTGGCTGGAGGCGTCGGATCCCTCAAGGACTCCTTCCATCGGCTGCTGGCCATGGGAGTCTCTTATGAGTCGGCTCTTGCCAGCATCACCTCACGCCCAGCAGCACTTATTGGGAGACCAGATCTCGGGGTCCTGAGCAAAGGCGGGAGAGTCACTGTGTTATAAGTCTCAAGTGGCGTCAGAATTGAGGCTTTCTGCACCGATTTCCCTTATACCCACGCTGGCTTTAGACTTGCCCTTCGCTTCGCAAGAAGCACCCACCAACTGTCACAGAAAAGTAGGTATCGCTTGGCCAAGAAAGATGGTGCTATCGAAATCGAAGGCACCGTTGCTGAAGCTCTGCCTAACGCAATGTTTCGTGTTGAGTTAACAAATGGGCACAAGATCCTCGCTCACATTAGTGGGAAGATGCGCAAGAACTACATTCGTATTCTTCCGGCCGATCGTGTCATCGTGGAATTGAGTCCGTATGACCTCACAAGAGGTCGAATTGTTTATCGTTACAAGTAATTCCATTTGGAGTTACGAATCCATAAACATTTAAAGATGCAGTAAACGAAGGAGGGCAGTCATGAAAGTTAAGCCAAGCGTGAAGAAGATTTGCGATAAGTGCAAAGTTATTCGTCGCAAGGGTCGCGTCATGGTTATCTGCGACAACCTCCGACATAAGCAACGTCAGGGCTAATTACCCTGCCGATCTAGTTCGACTCTTGAATTGCTTTACGGCTTTTCAAGAAATAGAAGACGCGTGATGCGACTGTTTGATTAATCGAAAGATTAAGCGAGCAGACCCTTGGTCCGACAGGCTGAGGCCCATCAATTGATGGGGAGCATTGCGGAGGACCTGTCGGATTACTGAATGGTTGAATACATGGCACGTCTTGTCGGTGTCGATCTTCCGCGTGAAAAACGTGTTGAGATTGCACTCACCTATATTTTCGGAATGGGTCTTACCCGTTCACAAAAAACATTGGCGGCAACGGGAATTAGTCCCGATGTTCGCGTTAAAGATCTTCAAGAACCAGAGCTCGCGAAACTTCGTGAATTCATTGAAGCCAATTTCAAGATCGAGGGCGACCTACGTCGTGAAATCGCTGGAGATATTCGACGGAAAGTTGAAATCCAGAGCTATCAGGGTATTCGTCACCGTAAGGGTCTTCCTGTTCGCGGTCAACGTACACACACCAACGCACGTACGCGTAAGGGTCCTCGTAAAGCAATTGCTGGTAAGAAGAAGGTGACTAAGTAATGGCCGCTCCTAAAGCAAAAGCCGGTGCCGCAAAAGGTGCAAAAGGCAAAGTAAAACTCCGCAAGAAGGAGAAGAAGAACATTGCGGTTGGTCATGCTCACATTAAGAGCACCTTCAACAACACAATTATTTCAATCACTGACACAACCGGTGCCGTTATTTCATGGGCTTCATCAGGCCAGGTCGGTTACAAAGGATCACGTAAATCAACTCCATTTGCCGCACAGTTGGCCGCAGAAGCTGCAGCCCGTCGGGCGCAGGAGCACGGTCTGAAGAAAGTTGATGTTTTCGTCAAGGGCCCAGGATCTGGACGTGAGACTGCAATTCGTTCATTACAGGCTGCCGGTTTGGAAGTTGGGGCTATCTCAGATGTCACACCAGCTCCACATAACGGTTGCCGTCCACCCAAGCCACGTCGAGTATAGGAAAGGAAGAGAATAAATGGCTCGTTATACCGGAGCAGATTGCAAGCGCTGCCGTCGCGAAAAAGTGAAGCTCTTCCTTAAGGGCTCTAAGTGCGATGGACCAAAATGTCCGATTGAATCTCGTCCATACCCACCGGGGCAGCACGGACGTGGTCGTTCAAAGGAATCCGAGTACTTACTTCAGATGCGCGAGAAGCAGAAGTGCGCGCGTATTTACGGTGTACTGGAGAAGCAGTTCCGCGGTTACTACGAGGAAGCAAACCGTCGCCAAGGTAAGACTGGTGAGAACCTCCTCGTAATTCTGGAGACCCGTCTGGATAACGTCGTCTTCCGCGCTGGCTTTGCAAAGAGCCGTGATATGGCACGTCAATTAGTCCGCCACGGGCACTTCCTGGTAAATGGGAAGAAGGTAAACATTCCTTCATTCCGCGTCTCTGCAATGGACATCATCGATGTTCTTCCAAAGTCATTGGATCTCACACCGTTTATCGTTGCGAGCGCCGAGCTTGGTGAGAAGTCAGTACCTGCATGGATGGAGGTTGTTGGTTCGCAAATGCGCATCATCATCCACGGAGTTCCAGCACGCGCTGTCATCGACACTCAGGTTCAAGAGCAGCTAATCGTTGAGCTTTACTCCAAGTAATTGCTTGGGTTACCCCAAGAGTAATTCTTTGGATGTGTTTTAAAGAAGTAAAAAACTTAATAAAAGAGGAAAAAGTAGGAGATCAAATAGTGGATCTCCCGGACCTATGGAGGAGCAACAGTGCTAATTGCACAACGTCCCACCCTCAGTGAAGAAGTACTAAGTGATACCCGTTCACGCTTCATCATCGAACCACTAGAGCCTGGTTTCGGCTACACCCTCGGCAACTCAATGCGTCGCACTCTGCTCTCTTCAATTCCAGGAGCAGCGGTGACGAGCATCCGTGTTGGTGGCGCATTACACGAATTCACCACTCTCGAAGGCGTTCTTGAAGACCTCACCGATATCGTTCTTAATATCAAGAACTTAGTTCTCTCTTCAGATAATGATGAACCCAGCATTCTTTACATCCGCAAATCAGGAGCAGGTTCCGTAACCGGTGCAGATATTGCTGTTCCAAGCGGAGTTGAAGTTCACAATCCAACTCTTCACCTGGCGACCCTCAATGGGAAGGCAAGCTTGGAGATCGAACTCACCGTCGAACGTGGTCGTGGATATGTGACGGCAGTACAGAACAAGCAGGCCGGCGCTGAAATTGGTCGCATTCCTGTGGATTCAATTTATTCACCAGTTCTCAAAGTCACCTACAAAGTCGAAGCTACTCGTGTCGAGCAGCGCACTGACTTTGACCGCCTTGTTGTTGATGTAGAGACCAAACCTTCAATGAAGCCACGCGATGCAATTGCATCTGCGGGAAAGACTCTCGTTGAGCTTTTCGGTCTTGCTCGCGAACTCAATGTTGATGCTGAAGGTATCGAAATGGGACCCTCCGTTCTTGACGCGGCACTTGCTGCAGATCTTGCGCTTCCGATCGAAGACCTTGATCTCACCGTCCGTTCATACAACTGCTTGAAGCGCGAAGGCATTCACACAGTTGGCGAATTGGTCGGCCGCAGCGAAGCCGATCTCCTTGATATCCGTAACTTCGGATCCAAGTCGATCGACGAAGTCAAGGCAAAGCTAGTCTCAATGGGGATG
>JACPZY010000063.1 GCA_016195215.1 Actinomycetota bacterium
CAACCCGTGAGCAATTTGATGGACCCATCGCTCGCCACCAATTAACGCAAGGCAAATTGGCGCAGATGGCTACGAAACTCAATACCTCAATGCTTCTAGCGCTACATCTTGGAAAGTTAAAGGACGCGCACGAGATCAAGCCTGAACAGATCAGCATGGGCAAGTTCAATAACGTGAATGGCGCACTTGAGATTGCTCGAGATGCTCGATCTATTCTTGGCGCGGCCGGTATCACTTCAGAGTATTCGATATTTCGTCACATGAGCAATCTTGAAACTGTCCTGACTTATGAAGGCACGCACGAGATTCACGCATTAGTTATCGGCGAGGCACTTACCGGTATTGCGGCTTACCGCTAATCATCTACTCCCAGGCTTGGAGGGCCCAGTCGGTACTCGACAGGAGTGTTCGAGAAAGTTATCGGGTTGGCGATTGTTCTACTTAAGGTGCCATCTCGAGAATCCTGAATAGTCACAACTGGCGCAAGGCCCAATTTCTCAGCCAATTCGACAGCTTCCTTGACGTTATTAATTGTGCCGGCAGGGACTCCTGACTTTGTAAATGCATCTACCAACTCTTGGGCATTTCGGGTGGCAAATATCGGAACAAGGAGAGCATTGAGTTCGGCACGGTGTTTGACCCGATCAGGATTTGTTGAGAATCGAGGGTCAGTATTAAATTCGACGCCAAGCACTGCGCAGAATTTGGCGAACTGCCCGTCATTTCCAACTGCCATAACAATCTGCTTATCCTTCGCCGGATAAACCTCATAGGGCGTGATGCTTGGGTGGGCGTTTCCCATCGCCTTAGGAATGACTCCTGCCCCTGCAAATGCGCCGCTCTGATTGACTAATCCGGAGAGTGCAGAGCTGAGAAGATTGATTTCGACTTTCTGCCCCTTGCCGTTTTCGTTTCGGTGGTAGAGGGCTCCGAGAATTCCAAGGGAGCTATGCAATCCCGCGAGGACGTCAATAAGTGCGACGCCTACTTTGCTCGGATGGTCGGAATCTGAGCCTGTGACACTCATGAGGCCGCTCATCGCTTGGACAAGTAAGTCATACCCAGGGAGTTCTCTGGCTTCTTCGCTCGTGCCAAAACCGGAGATTGAGCAGTAGATAAGACGAGGAAACTTCTCAGAGAGTTCTCCGTATCCAAGGCCGAATTTCTCCATGGTGCCGACAGCAAAATTTTCAACGAGTACATCAGAAGTTGAAATGATTTCTAGGGCTCTCTTTTTTCCGGCATCGGTCGAGAGGTCGGCAGTGACGCCCTCTTTATTGCGGTTTACGGATTGGAAATAAGTTGCGCGCCCATCGGAATCAAAAGGTGGGCCCCATGAACGGGTGTCATCGCCAACAATAGGACGTTCAACTTTGATTACTTGCGCGCCCATATCCCCCAACAACATGGTGGCGTAAGGACCAGCAAGAACGCGGGAGAAATCCGCGATCTTTACACCACGAAGCGCGCTCACCTCTTAAACCTAGCAATGAACGCTAGAAAAGGTGAGCGCGCGTACGTAGTAGTTCTTGGTTTTCCTTATTTAGTTTTTGATTGGCTCATTCATCATGTGTTTACCGGGTTGGGCGATGGCATAAACGATCGCACCAACGATGGCAATAACGACCATAACGATGAAGGTGATCCAGTCGAGGTTAAAGAGCGCACCTCGCGGACTTGCGAGGCCCGTCGGGATAACCAAGTTGATGAACATCAGTGCTAGATAGACCAGGGCGATGATGTTAACAATCATTCCCTTTGCGCCCAGAGTGAAGTGCCCCGTTGGATTCCAACCGCGAGTTCGCGCAATGAGAGCACCAATGACGGTGAGAAGGAAGGAGAGGTAGATACCACTGACTCCGAAGGATACGAGTGAGACCAGCGCCGAAACATTAGCTGGGTAGGTAAACCAGAGAATCTTCGTATCTTTGGCAGGGGTGATATTGACCATCAAGGTGAAGAGCAATGGGACCAATGCCCCAAGCAGGAGAGCATTGACCGGTGTGTGGAATCGGTGAGAGACCTTGGAGATCATCTTGCCTCCCGGTACCGCTCCATCGCGGGCATATGAGAAGAGCATCCGCGAGCTTGCGCCAAGGATCGATGATCCGCAGGAGAAGAAGGCGAAAATTACCGCCAAAAGAAGGATATCTCTGAGGAAGGACGAGCTGATTGCATTCTCTAGAATGTAAGGAATTCCACCAGCGAAGGATGTCGCTTTTGCATATCCAGCTGGATCACTTGGAGTTGCGAGTAAGAGCGCTGCAACGAGGATAAAGGAAGTGACTCCACCAATAATAATTGCGCGGCGCATCGCCTTGGGGACCTCCTTGGAGGCATCGCGAGTTTCCTCAGCAACGTCACCGGCAGATTCAAAGCCATAGAAGATATATGCGTGGGCAAGTACTGCAACGAGAGCAGCCCCTGTCCACCAGTTACCGTTGAAATTAACGCCAAGCGGGTTGGTCGCCACATTTTCAGCGCCTTGTGACTTAAAGAGGAAGCCAAAGCCGTGGTTGAAACCAGCAGCTGCGAGAATAAGTGCGATTCCGAGAGTTCCGAAGACTTCTACATAAGAACCGAAGCTGGCAACTCGACCCATCATCCTGGCGCTTGTGATATTGAGGATGGTCTGAATCGCAAGAAGTGCCAGTGTCATCACGATCAATGTCAGGTGATTAGCCGGATCGATATTCATCTTGAACCAACTGTTGAGTAGCGATGCAAGGTAGGGAACAACTCCGGTATCAACCGCGGCGATGGTAACGAGAAGGGCTATGAGGTAGAACCAGCCCACCCACCAGCCGTATTTTCGCCCGACGGTAAATTTGGAGTATTGA
>JACPZY010000064.1 GCA_016195215.1 Actinomycetota bacterium
GCGTTTATCCGTGCCGAACGTAGCTACCGGGCGATGCTCTTGGTAGAACAGCCCGCACACTAGAGGTTCGTCCTTCCTGGTCCTCTCGTACTAAGGAAGAGCCTTCTCAAGTTTCCACGCCCACAGTAGATAGGAGACCGAACTGTCTCTGTTGATTCCATAATTACTTATGGCACAGACTATACCTTCACCCTTTCAAATTAATAATTCAAAATGAAGAATTAATAATGTTGAGGAGGGGATTGACGTGTGATAACACGGATACTTTGAACTTGTGCTATCTCATCCTGAAAAATCAGGAATCAGTCGTTACGGGGTTTCGTATGTTACGAAACTTCCCACGGGGTTGCCCTGCTTCCTTCGGTCAAAGAGGAATGAGGGTTTCTCCGTTATGAGTCAATTTTTTCATCCGTATTTCTACGGAAGGTCGCGAGATTTCACGACGTTCTGAACCCAGCTCACGTACCGCTTTAATTGGCGAACAGCCAAACCCTTGGGAGCTTCTCCACCCCCAGGATGCGATGAGCCGACATCGAGGTGCCAAACCTCCTCGTCGCTGTGGACGCTCGGAGGAGATCAGCCTGTTATCCCCGGAGTAACTTTTGTCCGTTGAGCTTCGACGCGCCTATGTGCGATCGTCGGATCACTAGCTTCAACTTTCGTTTCTGCTCGACTTGTTGGTCTTGCAGTTAAGCTGGCTTATGGGCTTGCCCTATCGGTTGGGTTTCCATTCCAACCTAGCCAACCTTTGTAAACGCCTCCGTTACATTTTAGGAGGCAACCGCCCCAGTTAAACTACCCATCAGACACTGTCCCCTGTACCGGTCGCTGAGCTCCGGTACAGGGCGGCGCCACCCAATCATGATGATTGAGGGCGACGCCCCGTACCCGAAACGCAGTGAGCGGTACGGGGTGAGCCTTCACATCCACTGAAGGTGGTATTTCATATTGCGACTCCCCCTCGACCGGGATCGAGGGCTCAAAGTCTCCCACCTATGCTAAGTACAGCGAACGTAAAGGCAATGCCAAATTATAGTAAAGCTTCACGGGGTCTTTTCGTCTAACTGTGGGTAACGAGCATCTTTACTCGTCTTGTAATTTCGCCGAGTCCCTCGTTGAGAGAGTCGTCAACTCGTTATGCCATTCGTGCAGGTCGGAACTTACCCGACAAGGAATTTCGCTCATGGTGTTCTGGGCGAGACAACCTACGGTTTTCTCGTCCCACGCCACTCTTTCCCTCCCTCTCTTGTATCGCCACTTGTGGCTCAGCCGAACCGAGATCCTTCGCGGCGGCGAAGTAAATTCGCCTTGCTCAGGACTGCGGTTTCGTTTCGCCACTGCGTGCTCGACCATTTTTTCTTTGTGCGGCGCTTGCTATCGCTGCGCGCCGCTTGGGGATTGGTGACTGCTGCATATCACTATGCAGATCAGACTATATCTTCCACCTTCGCTGCGCTTCGGTAGACAAGTCACTGAAAAAATGGTGGTGGGAAGCCGACAATAACTTCCCACCCTATTTCACGGTGCTTGCCATCCGTAGTTTTAACGAAGGATGGCTTGGGTTGTAGTCGTTGGGGGATTAGTCCGGAGCTTTGTAGACGAGCTTGGTCTTGACCAGTTTAAAAACCGATACAAGTGGGCCAAGGCTCTTGTCTGCAGTCAGCAGTTCAATGCCCTTCGCCGTTTCTATCGCGTCTTCGTCAGTTTCCGCGCTGATCGAGCGCATGTTACTACTGCCGTAGTTTGCGATGTAGCTGTAGACTGGCATTCTATGTCTCCTTCTAATTTCCCTGCGGATTGCCTGACCCTGAAACGTGTTCAGGACAGGGTTCCCCGCATATTCCTCCCGATGTCGCTAGCGCGAATCGGGATCCGACCAGTATTGTTTTAGACAATATTGTGTCGGACAAGTTTTTTCTAAATGAGAATGATTCTCACTAAGCAGGACCATTGATGTATTACTACATCACGAGGCAGTTACTATTCCTCCCGAAGGCATTTCGGGATACTGCACTGTTTTGTTCGCCAATAAATTGGCAAATTACAATTTCTATTTACCACCACTACAACCGTCCCAGTCCTTCGCCCGACCAATCTCGAGTTTATCGAGAGATGATCGAGCAAACCTTAGGACGATTATAGTTATCGCCGGCGTTCATCAGCGCTTCAGATCAAGGCTTGCACCTCTCCCCTTAACGTTCTGACACTGGCCAGGCATCAGCCCCTATACATCAGCTTACGCTTTCGCAGGGACCTGTGTTTTTGGTAAACAGTCGGTTGACGTCATTTATTGCAACCCCACAC
>JACPZY010000037.1 GCA_016195215.1 Actinomycetota bacterium
GGGAAACAAGAGCATCTGCCAGATGCGGACGCCCCAGTGTTGCACCTGGAGGTTTGACAGCATCGACATCCTCCATCGTGACCTTTATGCCCCCTGCATTCAGAAGTTCGATCATCTTCACCATTCGTGGGATCCGATCCTCCCGAGTCCGATCAAGCGTCTCCTGCATTTTTGCATCACCAGCATCAAAGAGAAGTCCGAGGATATGCACACTCACTCCACTCTTGGTCAAAGTGGAAATTTCGGCCCCTAAAACCAATTTCAGTTTTCCTCGAATGGCACTTGTAGCTTCTTCCCAACCCGCAATCGAGTCGTGGTCTGTAATTCCCAGAATATCAATCCCATGAATAATCGCGTTCTTTACAAGTGCTCTCGGTGAATCTGTGCCGTCACTAAAAGTCGTGTGTGCATGAATATCTATCATGTAATAACCTCTAGTCGCAATATTTTTGATGGCCTTGCTCTCAATACTACGAGTGCGCAACCTACAAGAATCATCATGATGCCCGGAATCACCCAGAGGTCTGGTCTCTGATTGAGCCACCAGAATGCGAGAATTGAACTGACTGGGACTTCGAAAAAGATAACCAATGAGACAATTGCGGGTGATACTCTCTTTAGAGTGGAATTGAACATGGTGTGACCCAGAATTTGTGCACCAAGAATTAACCCGGCGACTATCCACCATTCTCTCGCTGCGAAGTGGAAAACTTGAAGTGAGTAGAGAAGGGAGAATGGAAGTACCGTAATTGCACAAGTGAAATAGCAAATAGTCGTATACGTTGTCGTTTCTACTGTTTCTTGCGCCCGCGCTCCGACGATCATGTACAAAGCTGCTAATGCCGCCGAAATAAAAGCAGCAAGGTCGCCAAGGAAGGATCTAAAGGAGATCTGGAGGTCTACACCTGAGACGAGAAGTACTCCCGCAAAGCTGACACCCATTCCCAACCATGCGCGAGAAGGAATCCGACCTCCGGAAATCTTTACAAAAAGCGCGGCAAATATGGGTTGAAGTGCGACGATTCCCGTTCCCGCTGCAACTGTTGTCATTCTCATCGCGAGGAAGAAGCCCAAGAAATGAAGAGCTAGAAGAACACCAGAAAGAATTGACCATTTCATCCCGCTCCGCTGAATGAAGTGTCGATGTCGGAATGCGAATGGCGCAGTTACGATCGCACCGCCAAAATTTCGCCAGAAAATAAGAGTAGGCACCGGCATTGCGCTCAGGGCGATAAGCGGACCCGATGTGCCAATTCCCAAAATTCCGATCCCCAGACGGACCAAATCCGGTTTGGCAGGGATTGAGTCGTGAACGGTGATCTGATTGGCTCGAGCGGAATCCATCAAGCAAATCCCAGAGGAACTCCGACCAGAGATTTCTTTCGCACGATCAAACTGGAGAGAACCGACGAGATTGCTTTTGACGCGGGTGAGTCTGGATCAGAGAGAACTACAGGTGTGCCAGCGTCACCTCCTGTGCGCAGCGCAGCGCTAAAGGGTATTTTCCCAAGGAGAGGCACATCCCCGCCAATAAGTTGGGAGAGACGCTCAGATGTAGCTTCCCCTCCGCCGGTTCCAAAAAGCGAGATTGGCTCGCCACAATTTGGGCATGGGAAGTCGGACATGTTCTCGACCACGCCGATGACATGCTGTTTTATTTGATGGGCTATTCGACCGGCCCGTTCGGCAACTTCAGCCGCCGCAATCTGCGGAGTGGTGACGACAATTATTTCGGAGGCTGGGATCAACTGCCCAAGAGATATTGCCAGATCCCCCGTACCCGGTGGCAAGTCGATCAAGAGAAGGTCTAGATCGCCCCAATAGGCATCGCTCAAGAGTTGCTCAAGAACACGATGGAGGAGGGGACCTCGATATGCGACTGCATCTGACCGCTCTGGCTTAAACATCTCCATGGAGACAGTCTTTACGCCGAAAGACTCCAAAGGAATAAACATTTGATCGATGGCGGTAGGTCTCTGACCCATCAACCCCATCAACCGTGGCACTGAGTGTCCGTAGACATCTGCATCAAGAATTCCCACACTCAAACCTTTTGCGGCAGCGGCTACGGCAAGATTGACGGTAAGGGAGGATTTTCCGACGCCACCTTTTCCAGATGCAATTCCAATAACGCGCGTGAGCGAGTCAGGTTGAGCAAACGGGATGAATTTCTCCCGCCCGTTCCTAAGCATCTTCTTAACATTATTTCTCTGCTCTTCGGACATGACGCCAAAATCTAGAAATACATCAGTTACTTCTTCGATAGATTGCAATGCAATTCCCACATCGGCTCGGAGTCGATCCTGCATGGGGCATCCAGAAATTGTGAGCAAAACCTTGATTCTTGCCACGCCTCCGTCAAATGTCACTGATTCGATCATTCCCAATTCTGGAAGGGGTTTATGTAGTTCTGGATCCTGAACCTTTTCAAGGGCGGCGTTAATCTTCTCAATGACTGTCATAGGACATCCGGATCTATTTTTGGTATAGGGCGTGAAGGTTCGTTCTCTTCATCGAGAACTTGCGCGAGTTGCTTCTTAATGAAATTCTTTGGATTGAGATCGGAAGGCTGCAAGTCTTCAAAACCTGGACCGAGATTCTCTCGCAATTCATGTGTCGCTGTTTGTGAGAATTGCTGAATCTTACGGATTAATCGTGCGGCATCGGAAGCAAGTTTCGGCAAGCGCTCTGGCCCAACCAGTATCAGACCAAGAATGGCTAAACCGATCATTTCGCCAGCTCCAATATCAAAAAACATAACTAGAGCCTACCCTTTTCGCCCCCTACCAGCCCACGCGGGTTTTTCCTGAGAGTCTTATTTGGCAGCCACTAGCGTGACAACCACATCGTGAGATGTGCCATTGCGCAGGTAAATGAGGCGGACTTTATCTCCAACACTCTTTGCTCGCACCGCAACGATCAATTCATCGGCACTGCCAATAGCCTTTCCGTCAAATCTGGTGATGATATCCCCGGGTTTCAATCCAGCCAGATCTGCAGGACCACCCGAACGGACTCCCGACGCACCGCTGACGATTTTGGCCCCTCCAGCGCTGAAACTAGAATCAACGGAGATGCCGAGAATCGGGTAAGTAGATTTGCCCGTCTTTATCAACTGATTTGCCGTCTTACGCGCCTGATTGATTGGGATCGCAAAGCCGAGTCCAATCGAACCTGATTGACTTCCGTATGACGAACCCAACGATGCGATAGCCGAGTTGACGCCAATTACCGCACCACTCGAATCAACCAAAGGCCCACCAGAGTTGCCGGGATTAATGGCTGCATCCGTCTGGAGCGCATTGATAAATGAATTTTCCCCACTTGACCCGCCAGCTGTAACCGCACGATCCTTTGCGCTGATTATTCCTGAGGTGACAGTTCCGGAAAGACCCAATGGCGAGCCGATAGCAATTACCGAATCACCCACTGCGATCTTGTCGCTATCTCCAAATTGAAGGGCTGGAAGATTCTTTGCAGGGATTTTCAATACAGCCAAGTCATAGGAGGAATCTCTTCCAATAATAGTCGCGTCCAGCGATCGACCATTATTGAGTTTCACAACAATTGAACCTGATCCCGATGCAGCACCTTCAACAACGTGATTATTGGTGAGGATGTAACCTGAACTTTCTATGACGAATCCAGAACCTGTATCACTTCCCGCCTCTGTCTGAGTTGAAATCGAGACAACCGAAGGAAGAACACGTTGCGCGATTCCTGCCACAGAATTGGGTTCACGTTCGATTGAGCTCGATACGGATACAAGGTTGACCCGTTGTCCAAGAACCGAGCCCCCGCCCGCTAATTCGCCGACGGCTCCACCGACTAAACCCGCTACTACAGCCAAGATGAGGGCAGATCCAAGAGGAATATGTGAGCGTTTTGGTCTGTAGACAGGATTTGACCACCAGGCTCTGGCAGGTTCCGCAGTTGGTTGAGCAAGTGGGGGAGTGGGCGTTTCTGCAGCGCCAGAAGAAAGCTGCTCTGAATTCCGCGGCTGGTTGAGCAAGTGGGGGAGTGGGCGTTTCTGCAGCGCCAGAAGAAAGCTGCTCTGAAGGCTCCATTGATTCCATTTCCACTCCTTAGTGATTTCCTCGGCAATTCAAGTCAGTTGCATATCTAATCTAATATCTCGTTACAGAGAATTTCGTGAGAGAACACTTCTAGAACTCCTAGAAACCCCTCACCTCTTGGTTGCAAGCAGTAACCCATCGCCTACCCCAACGAGTGAGGTGACCCAGGTACTTGTCGCCAATTTAATACTCTTGCCGGCATCTCGCAAAGCAATGGTACGAGGATCTCTCTGGGCAGGATCGCAGACTTTACCCCCTCCGAAGAAGCTGTCGATTACCAAAACTCCACCCGTCCGCAGAATTCGATAAGACTCATCAATGGCAAAGCTGAGATCCTCGGGATCATTACAGAGGACGACAAGGTCATATGCCCGGTCGGTGAGTTTGCTCATCACATCCATCACTGGATTGGTAATGAGTCGGTACCGTTGTGGCGAGATCTCCGCCTCCGTAAAAGCAACTTTCGCAATACGCGCATGCTCTGCCTCGCTATCAATAGAAGTCAACGTGCCGCTTTCGATCATTCCGCGCAGAAGCCAGAGCCCTCCAACGCCCGATCCAGTACCTACTTCGACCACCGATTGAGCGGAGATGAGATGCGCCAAGTGGTGTAAGAAGGCTCCGGTGCCGGAAGATATATTTCTCGTCCCAACTTCGACACCTCTGGCTCTGGCTCGAGTAAGAATTTCATCTTCAGAAATGAAAGCCTCCGCGTAGGTATGCATATCAACCTTCATCCAAGGCCTGCAATCCAATCGATCAACAATCGGACACCGAAGCCGGTTCCGCCCTTTGGGTTTTCTCCAGCGTCATTATCACTTCGTGCAGGGCCGGCAAT
>JACPZY010000038.1 GCA_016195215.1 Actinomycetota bacterium
AACTCCAATTGGTTGGTAACAAAACCACCGATCTTAAGTCGCCAAGAATCGACATCGATATTCGGCACAGAGATAGCAGTATCAATTCTGTAAAACTCACTATTGGGTGTGAAAAGCGTGGAGAGTCCAGGAGTGGTAAGTGCCGGATCTGTTGGCGGAACTGGTAAGAACTTCAAAGGCTTAGGCAGGATGATGTTCAGTCTTTGCAACTGCGCGCTCGCGCGGGACTGAAGTATTCTCCCCAGGCTAGTTGCGAGAACGATGCCGCCACTAATAATTCCAACTGTCTTGAAGAGATCGCGGCGGCCCCACTCCTTCTCGCCCGATTCCGAAGTAGTCGACTTCCGATCGAGGATTCGAAGAAGCGCAAGAGTGGTGGCTCCGGCAGCGATAGAGGGAAGGATGGAGAATGGGTTAGCACCTGCGTCAAAGAGGGAGGCCAGCCCCGCAATCCCGACGAGCGAGTAAATAAGTATGAATGCATTCTTCTTGCTCTCTGAGAAGTACAACTTTCCAATCAAGAATGAGAGGGCTAGGACGATGATCGAGATACTGATAACAAGAGCGTTCTTGTCGTTGGTGCCAAAAGTCTTGATCACCAACTCTTTAATCGAAGGTGGGACATTATCAATAACGCGATTTCCAAGTGAAACTATTGGATTATGTAAATCGTTACCGAAGGAAGCAATGAATTGGGCGCTCGCGAGTCCTGCCCCAACTCCAACTATTCCAAGGATCGGGCCAACCCGCCCTCCAACCTGGATTGCCATGTTGGCATGCTACTAGTGGGATTTAATTCTTCGGCGTAGCCGAACAGATGGTTCATGTAGATGGTGAGGTACTCACGTGCAAGTGAAAATCCTTGACAACCGTGCACGGCAAAGGGGAATCTTATCTGACTGGAAACCTATCCAACTGCGGGCTTTTCTCGCAGATCCAGAGGTAGAAGAGAGATAGAAATGGAGCTTTTATGAAGCGTCGTGGGATTGCAGGGGCAATAATCTGCGCCAGCGCGATTTTGATTACTTCACTTACATCAGCAGGAGCAACGGCCGTTACTCCTTCTAAGGCCACCTTCCCCACGGGACCAGTGAAACTCGTTATGTGGTGGTGGGGTGAGCAGGAAGCACCCGGCGCGAAGCTCTGGCTTGCCGACACCATCAAGGCATACAAAGTTAAGCATCCAAATGTCACCATTCAAACGGTGCTGCAGACCACTGATGGATTGGTACCTGCATTTGCTGCGGCCGCTGCAGCAAAGAAGGGTCCGGATCTGCAATATTTCTGGGGCGGAATTTACGCTCAGCAGCCAGGATGGGATGGTCAGATTGCAGCCGTCTCGGATTACATTCCTGCCAAAGAATTGGCGCACTATATAAATGCATCTACCGAAGAGTCATTCCAAGGAAAGATTTGGACTGCTCCTTGGTATGTCAATCCTTCTTTCCCCGTCGTTGCACGGAAAGATGTTCTAAGCAAGTACGGTCTTTCAGTACCGATGACATGGAAAGAACTGCTCAACGCCTGTGATGTTCTCAGTGCAAAGGGAGTGACCACTCTTGCTGGTGGCATTAAGGATGGATGGTTTGGTGGATGGCTCTACTCAATTATCGGAGCACAATCCGTCACATCTAGTAAGGATGTTGTAGCAGCTGTAGTCGGAAAGCAGAAATTTACGGATCCGATTCATGCTGCCTGGTGGACTCGCTTGCAGGAAACCCAGAGTCACGGCTGCTGGAATAAGGACATCAACTCCCTCCAGTTGTACCAGGCACAGCAACTATGGGTTAGCGGAAAAGCAGCTATGACTGTTGTCGCTGGACCTGATACTCCGAACTTTGTTGCTAAAGTTGGAGCCTCAAAGGTTGTAGTCATGCCTATGCCAAAATGGGGAACCGGAGCATTCGCCGGCAAACTAGGAACCACTTCGCAGACAATTGGTATTACCAAGTGGAGTAAGTACCCTCAGGTAGCTGCTGATTTCATCACCTTCTCTCATCAGACGGCACAGTTAAATAATTGGTTCGCTAAGACCGGATCCATGCCAGCAGATGACCGATTTAATATCGCCGGAGTTAAAGATCCTGTCAAGAAGGCACTCTTTACGAGCGTCCTCTCAGGTGGGCCTTATTTGGAGAACTTCATCCCCGCCCAGCTCGATACAGATGCGGTATTTACAAATGCCCAGCTCGTGTTGAAGGGAACTCGGACTGGAGCGCAAGCGGCGGCGAATATGCAGTCAGTGATGGAGCGATTAAGGATGACGGATCGCAATCTAGTCAAGAACTTCACAGCCTGGGCTAAATGACCTCAGCCGCTACAACGGCATACCACGCGACCGCCCCCGATCCGTCTGGGGCGGCACGCGGTAGGCGTAGGAGTTTTGGCCCGTGGCCTTGGATTCTGCCAGCCGGAATCGGAATACTTTTTGTTTTTGGATACTCATTAGTCGATTTGCTTCAGCAATCATTTAAATACCGGGGAACTTGGGTTGGCCTGGATAATTTTCGTTTAGTTGTGACTGACCCGCTCTTTCAGACTGCAATCTTCCACAATGCCCTTCTGCTCTTCACCGTACCAATCCTGGTCGCGCTTGCTCTTCTCTTCGCAATTCTGCTCTTTGAGACTCGACGTGGTATGCGGTTTTATCAAAGTGCTGTCTTTTTACCGTACCTCCTGCCAATTCCTGTAGTTGGCGTTGTATTTGGCCAACTTCTTCAACTCAATGGCGCCCTAAATTTAGGGCTGAGAGCGCTTGGATTGCAGAGCTTCGCTCTTGATTGGTTAGGTGATCCAAATCAAGCGTTGGTGACTATGAGTGCAATTATTATTTGGAAAGAAGTTGGTTTTGGAACGATTCTAATTCTTGCAAGACTTATCTCGTTACCGACAGAACTTCTCGAGGCGGCGCAGATTGATGGCGCCGGTTTCTTTAAGAAGCACCTGAAGATTACTACCCCTCAATTGCGATCGGTCATTCTCTTTTATGCCATCAATGAGGCCATCGTCATGGTTTCTTGGGTCTTCAATTATGTTTATGTGATGACGAATGGGCAAGGCGGCCCGGGGGATGCAACAATGGTTTCTGAGCTTTATATATATCGGAGTGCCTTCCAAAATCAGGCACCAGAATTGGCTGCTGCAGCTGCGGTTCTCCTTCTCATCTCCACGCTCTTCTTCATTATTGGATTCTTTAAGGTCCAAAGTAGATCGCAATCGGGAATATTTGATGAGTAGAGGATTTCGAAAGACTCCGATAGCCAAAGTAGGAGTGACTGTCCGCCAATTGATTCTGATTCTCTTCGCTGCAATGGCAATCGTGCCCGGGTACCTCATGATCACGGCCTCGCTTAAGAGTCAAGAGGAATTCTTGGCTCACCCATGGTCTCTACCTCTCCACCCAAGTTTGGAAGGGTATAAAGCTGCTTGGAATGATCAATTTCCCCGTTGGTTTACCAATAGCTTGATCGTAACGAGCGGATCTGTCGGTCTTACGGTGGCGATAGCGGCAATGGCGGCGTGGGGATTCGCCCACTGGACATGGAGGGGTCGTGAGTCGGTGTTGGGGGTTCTAGTCTCACTGATGGTCGTCCCACCAGTTGTTCTTCTTATCCCGCTCTTCCAATTCGGAGCAAAACTAGGATGGATCTCCACTTTTCGAATTTTGATCATGGTTTACGTCGGGCTCATGCTGCCATTTTCTATTTACCTTCTTACCAACTTCTTCCGGGCGATTCCGACAAGCATCATCGAAGCGGCGGAGATCGATGGCGCCTCAGATATACGTACTTTCCGCTCGATAGTTCTGCCCCTATCGGGGCCGCCCTTGATCACATTGACTGTTGTAAATCTGTTATGGGCGTGGAATGAGCTCTTACTTGCCCTGGTCTTTCTTCAGAGCGATGAGAAAAAGACTCTCATGGTTGGGATTACGGGATTTCAAAATCGCTACTCACTTTCGATTCCAACTATTATGGCGGGGATGACAATTGCTACTCTCCCACTTCTCATTGCTTATATTTTCGGTCAACGCTACTTTGTTGCGGGACTTACTTCTGGCGCTGTTAAAGGGGAATGAAAGTGGAAAGCCTCACCCTCACTAGTGGCGACTTGGAAGTCATTATTTTGCCCGAAAGCGGCGGAGCCATAAGCGAAGCTTCTTTTAGAGGATTTCAATTTATGGCGCGCCCGCCTCGTCAGGCAATTAAGCCCATTCCTCTCGGCAACGAAGCAGATTGGGTTCGTGCGTGGAACGGTGGGTGGCAACCGCTCCTTCCCAACGCTGGCACCGAGTATATGCATGGAAAGTATCCTCAAGGTTTCCATGGGAATGCATCACAGGCGAAATGGAAAGTCGAGGACGCCACCGCGACTGAAGTCCTCCTGGCCTGGCACGATGAAGAACTTCAAAGTTATCGATCGATCAATCTCTCGTCGGATCAGATAGTGGTTTCTGGCAGGTTAGTAAACCTCAGCAAGGAGCCGCGCCATTTTAGCCTTACGGAGCATGTCGTCTTTGGGGATTCACTTCTCACATCTGAAGTGA
>JACPZY010000039.1 GCA_016195215.1 Actinomycetota bacterium
ATTTCAAAGGCCAACCAGACCGCGGGACCTGAGAGAAGAGCGGAATCCAACCGATCAAGCATTCCACCATGACCCGGAAGCATAGTTCCCATATCTTTAAGTGAAAGGTCGCGTTTCATCGCGCTCTCAATCAAATCGCCACTTGTGGCGGTAAAAACAACCACAAGCCCGACTAAGGCACCGAAATACCAATTTTCGCGCAATAGGTACTGGAAACTCAATGCTCCGCCAATGATCGTAAAGACTAATGATCCTGCCAATCCTTCCCAAGTCTTCTTTGGGCTGATTGTCGCCACAAGTGGATGACGCCCAATTAGTACTCCCACCAAATACCCAAATGTGTCATTGCACGCTATAAGGACAACGAATGTCATGACCCGACTGAAGCCATCAGAGGGTCGTGCAAGAAGGATGATGAATCCTGCAAGAAAAGGCAGATAGATAAGAACCAGCGTCGTGGCGGTTGCACTCTTAATAAATCCATCGGGTCCGCGTCGAAGTAGATCGACTAATAGAATTGGAAGGCAGAACGCTGTAGCAATAGCCAAACCCGCAAGACTCCCCCGCCACGTGGCCGCAGTTAAGACTACTGTGGCAATTATCAGGGCGGGTAACGAGATATATGTCTCCGCGGCACTAAAGGCCCTAGTAATTTCGCGGATGCCAAGAATGACCACCACGCCGATAAGTACGGCGAAGAGCTCACGGTGATAAGCCAGTGCAAACCAGACAAGCCCGATAATCGATGCGCTTACAGCGATTGAAGGAAGGAGCTTTCGCCCCGCCCTTTTATTTATCGCCTCATTAATCGCATGAAAGTCATTCATTCGCTAAGTAGAACTCTCAAACCTCGAGGAGTTCGAACTCCTTATGCTTGAGTAAATCATCTATTTTGGAGACATGGTCGGAAGTAATCTTCTCAAGCTCCTTCTCACCGCGAGTGAGATCGTCTTTCCCAATTAATCCGTCTTTCTCCAACTTCTCGATGATTTCCTTTGCACTCCGGCGAATATTGCGAAGTGAAATCTTGGCATCCTCGGCTTTGGTACGAACAACTTTGATGTACTCCTTGCGTCGTTCCTCAGTGAGTTGGGGGAAACCCACGCGGATGACTACTCCGTCATTGCCCGGATTTACTCCTAGGTCGGATTCACGGATCGCTTTCTCGATCGCCGCCATCGCGCCCTTATCAAAAGGAGAAACAATCGCCATACGAGCTTCGGGCACCTGGATGGATGCCAACTGTGAGAGAGAAGTGAAAGTTCCGTAGTAATCAACCATGATTTTGTTGAAGAGCGTCGGATGCGCCCGGCCTGTTCGGATGGAGGCAAAATCCTCTTTCGCCACCTCGACCGCCTTGTCCATCTTTGTCTCGGCATCCTTCAGGGTGCCAGCAACATCACTCATTACTACTCCTTATTCCTCAGAGTTCTTTCTTCGGACTTATTGGTTGACACTTAATTACGCAACTAGCGTACCGATTGACTCGCCGCGTACCGCCCGGCCTATATTTCCATTTGACTTGAGGTCGAAAACGATGATGGGAAGTCCGTTTTCGCGACAGATACTAAATGCTGCGGCATCTGCCACAGCTAAGGACTTGGATATCACTTCATCATAGGAAATATTTTCGTATTTAACAGCATTTGGGTTCTTGCGAGGATCATCTGAATAGACCCCGTCAACTCCGCTCTTGGCAAGTAGTAATGCCTCTGCGCCAATCTCCAGGGCGCGTTGCGCTGAGACGGTGTCAGTTGTGAAGAACGGCATTCCTGCGCCTGCTCCGAAAATCACGACTCTCCCCTTCTCTAAGTGACGGATAGCGCGACGTGGAATATAGGGTTCTGCCACTTGACCCATGGTGATTGCAGTTTGAACCCGGGTATCAATCCCCTGCTTCTCAAGAAAATCTTGTAGCGCAAGGCAGTTCATGACTGTTCCGAGCATACCCATGTAGTCGGCGCGGGCGCGATCCATCCCACGCTGCTGCAACTCCGCACCTCTGAAGTAATTGCCTCCACCGACGACGATGGCAATTTGAACTCCACCGCGTACTACATCCGCGATTTGTTTGGCAACATCTTGAACTACATCTGGATCTACACCAATTCCTTTTGCTCCGCCAAATACTTCTCCCGAAAGTTTAAGGAGCACCCGCCCGTAATTACCTCTACTACCGGGCATGAGTACTCCTTTCACTTATTTAGAGAGTCTAAGGGTCTGGTCCTAAAGGTTATTGACCCACGCGGAAGCGATGGAAAGCCTTTACTGCAGTACCAGCCTCGTCAAGGATCTGCTTGACCGTCTTCTTGGCATCCTTTGCAAAGGCCTGCTCGATCAAACTCACTTCCTTAACAAAACCGGTGACCCGTCCCTCAACGATCTTAACCAAGGCGGCCTCTGGCTTGCCCTCATTGCGGGCAGTCTCTTCGGCCAGACGCCGCTCGTTCTCGATCAGTTCTGCGGGAACATCCTCCCGATTGACGTAAGAGGGAGCGAAGGCTGCAATGTGCTGGGCGATATCTTTGCCAACTTCAACTGCATCCTTGGATAACTGAACGAGAACACCAAGTTGTGGTGGCAAGTCAGGGCTGGTGCGGTGGAGGTAGACCGCTGCAGGACCGTCCAGGACGGCGATGCGCCGTACTTCAATCTTCTCGCCCATTGTTGCATTTGCCTCATCAATAATATCTTGGACCTTTCGACCCGGCTTAATTTCTGAAGCCAGGAAAGATTCGAGATCAGAGATATTTGACTCGATCAAATGCTCCAAAAGCTCGGTGGCCAGAGCTTGGAAACGCTCGCTCTTGGCAACAAAGTCAGTCTCGCTATTGAGTTCAAGCATGACGCCATAGTTGTTCTGAACTTTTGCAATAACCAGCCCATTGGAAGCCTGCCGGCCCTCGCGCTTGGTAATGCCCTTCAACCCCTTAACGCGGATGATTTCAACAGCCTTCTCAAAATCACCCTCGGCCTCGTCAAGAGCCTTCTTGCAATCAAGCATTCCTGCCGCGGTTGCTTCGCGAAGTCTCTTTACATCAGCTGCTGAATAATTCAATTTAAGCCTCCGTTACAACATCGGTTTCGACGACCATCGGTGCTTCGACCTCTGGGCGAACTTCAACAACCCCTGCAGCATTTACTGGCGCAGCATCTCCGGCAAGGATTTCTTTCTCCCAGTCCGCTAGTGGTTCACCAGCGGCAACAGTCTCCGTGTCGGCCTTTACTTCTTCTTTAACAGTTGCTGCAGCGCGCGCCTGAAGTCCCGCGGCGACTGCATCAGTGATTACGCGGGTGAGGAGTCCGATAGAGCGGATTGCGTCATCGTTTCCTGGAATTTTGAAGTCAACTTCATCTGGATCACAGTTGGTGTCCAGAATTGCAATAACGGGAATACCCAGCTTCTTTGCTTCAGCAACCGCGAGGTGTTCCTTCTTTGTGTCGACGACCCAAATTGCACTTGGCAACTTAGTCATGTTCCGAATTCCGTTGAGGTTCTTGTTCAGCTTTTCGCGCTCGCGACGGAGAACGAGGAGCTCCTTCTTGGTCAACAACTGGTCGTTCGCACTCTCAAGTGCCTCAAGTTCCTTGAGACGCTGAATACGCTTGTAGACAGTTGGAAAGTTTGTGAGCATTCCGCCAAGCCAGCGCTCGGTTACGTAAGGCATTCCGACGCGAGCGGACTGCTGAATAATTGGCTCCTGCGCCTGCTTCTTGGTGCCAACGTAAAGAATATGTCCGCCCTTGGCGACGACATCCTTTACGAATTCGTAAGCACTGTCGATAAGACCCAGCGACTGTTGGATATCGATGATGTAGATGCCGTTGCGCTCGGTAAAAATAAAACGCTTCATCTTTGGATTCCATCGACGAGTCTGGTGTCCGAAATGGACTCCGCTGTCGAGAAGCTCTCGCATTGTTACAACCGCCATCGCGGCACACTCCTTCTTGCGCACTTCAATCGAAGTTCGCTCTCGGTTATTGGACCAACAATCTGCCGGCCCTCTAGCGCCCGGACACCGACCAGCGAACTGGACCGAGGTGGTACCTACTAGGCGCGTGAAGTCATCACGATTCTCTGTGATGCAGGGGCAATCCTACCTGACGGGCAGCTCTCTCATTCCCTCATTACTAGCGCCATTGATTCGAGAGAACTAAGCCCTTGGATGCGCCTGTTTGAAGGCTTTTTGAAGCCTCTCTGTCGAAACGTGGGTATAGATCTGGGTCGTTGCTAGAGAAGCATGGCCCAATATCTCTTGGACGGTTCGAAGATCGGCGCCCCCTTCAAGTAGATGCGTCGCTGCTGAATGGCGAAGGACATGGGGGCCGAGTCGACCCACGCCTTCTAGCGCAGAGAGGGCTTGATAAACAACGGTTCGTACTGTCCTTTGATCAATGCGCTTCCCGCGAAGGCCAA
>JACPZY010000041.1 GCA_016195215.1 Actinomycetota bacterium
CCCTAGCGTTTCATAGAGGCGGATCGCGTTCTCATTTGTCTCAGAGACATGAAGAAATGGAATATCCCCTTCGGCCCGAATAATTGCGGCTACGGCTTTCACGAGTCTGCCTGCCAAACCTTTGCCCCGTTGCGAAGCATCAGTGCAGACCGCGCTAATTTCACGCCAGCCCGTGGGATGTAAACGACAACCAGCCATGGCAACCAGTGCACCATCCACTCGAATCCCTAGATATCCACCCAACTCAACGGTCCGAGGAAGAAATGGCCCTGGTTCTGCTCGTGATACCAGATCAAGCATTTCTGGAACGTCATCAACTCCGAGAGGGATTGCCTCCGCATCCCTCTCCCCCTCCACATACTCACCAGTCATCTGCAGACCATAACCACCATCAATGACCTGCCAACCATCAGCTATGTGAAGATCTCGACCAGTGAAAACAATGTGACCGCCTGGTCCAATCAGGCCCGCAAGGTCACGCCAATCTTGAGGATTGTAGGGATCTGCAATCGCCCCAAAAGGAGAGACGTCCACTGGGTACCGTCGTGCCATTCCATCGACTTCGGCGAAATGGGCATGTGGCCCGCTCAATGAAGCCCAGACAGCTCTATCCAGAATGTGGGGCTGGGTTTTTTCTTCAGTCATGAGAACGAACCTTAATGCAGCCTCGTAAGAAGAAGCATTAATAAGAGGAAACCACTTTCCAGAGAGGCTTCTCTAATGTAGCCGAGAAGGTCGCGGTGAGGTGACCGGTATCAGAGTAGATCAAAATGTTGCCTTGGATCGGCGAACACGGGTCACTCGGGCATATCCACAGTGAAGAATCCACCATTTGGATTTTCTCCTGTGTGGCCAGTGCTCGCTCTTGTGCCAACCAATCCATTGAGATCGCCGTCGTGATTGGCGTGCTGCATGCAAGAATACTCAATCGATGCTCGAGCAAGCAGTTTGGCGCGTCGAACATCGATGCCGGAGTATCGCTGATCATCACGACTTTCTTGCTCGCCAATTTGAGAAGATCGACCGTGCGCTTCATCCCCGTTTGCCACGCAGTGGTCCGTTCGTCGCCCTTCAATACAGAACCGTCTTTGCCGATGGTCGAGAATCCGCGCGTGCCTGTCACGATAACCATCAAAGGTCGTAGAGATTGAATTCGCTTGAGTGTATTTGCCCTCCACACTTTGCAGTTCGTCATCAATTTCAAGGTAGTCGAGTTCCACGCAGGAATATCTGCCGGCCAACACGATGACATCGTCAAAGAGTAAAGACGCCATTTCTTTGCAACGGCCAACTTCTGGACCGCTGGAAACCAGGAAAGTGCATGACTATCCCCGAAGAGAACAATGGCGCTCTTTGATTTAGTGTCTCCGTAGAGACAAGGTGCCGCAGATGCGGTCAAGTTCTGTTGTGTGTGGCAACGATCCAGGTATGGCAAAGGTCGATCACTTTTCGCGTCCTCCAATGAAGGCTTCAAGTTGTTTGGGACTTTTCGATCAACTGTTGCAGGGAGAAGGAGGGCAGGAAGTGGGGGAACTGTGAGTTCCGGTGAAGGAGAGGAGCTCGTTGTTGGTGTCGCAGTCTCAGTGGGTGCCGGCGATATCGGATCTGCCGCCAAGGATTGAGTGGCTCCTGGAAAGAGAAGAATTGTGACCCCTGATGCAATTGCGAGCGCCTGGAATCTTTTCATAGCCACTCTGCATTCTTACATCGGATTCCGGATACGGCAATCTGAGAATGCATTTACATAGGAAACTCTAAACTTTGAGTTAGGCGAGCAAGAACTTAAATCCCACCACCAAAAGTAATACGCCAAATCCTCGTGATACCCACGTCCCACCAATAGTGAGTCCAACATGCGCGCCTACAAATGCGAGTACAAATATCCCCAGAGCAATTGCACCAGCAACTCTAAAATCAACGTCACCAGCTCTCGAGTACTTCATGACAGCGAGAATTCCAACCGGTAGGAGCATGGATGCAAGTGACGTGCCGACTGCTTTGCTTGGAGTAAATTTTAAGAAGAATACGAGCATGGGAACGATCACGATCCCACCACCAATTCCAAATATCCCTGCAAGCATTCCTGCGATCGAACCAATTAAAAGCCCAACCGAAATTGCGGCAATAAGCGACACAGTCGTACCTAACTATTAAGAGAGATATTGAGCCCTACTTTATCTACTTACCCTCACTTCTTTGGTAAGAAAATGATGCCTGGTAACCTCTTATAACTAAGAATTATCCAAGAAATGGGGTGCGACTACATGAGTCCGTTCTGGCAGAGAGCAATAGGGCCATTTGCCAAGCGCAAGTACTGGATTCAATGGAGCCTGGTCACGGCAGTTGCCGCCTCAGTATCCTGGTTGGTCGGAAACCAATTGCTGCCGAACGGGGGCCTGGTGGCAGCAATTGCCGCAACCCTCACGGTCCGAATCTCCTTACACAAATCAATTAGAGAAGGGGTTGGACAACTCCTTGGCACCGCGATAGGGGCAGGTGCCGCAATGATTGCGCTCAATTTCTTTGGTTTTGGCGTTATTACAGTCTTCATCACCGTCATCCTGAGCCTTGTTACATCTCGCGCCCTTCACCTGGGAGAGGTTGCATCAATCAATGTGCCGATTACCGCACTTATTGTCATTGGCCCGGGCCTTGCAGAGTCAACCGCGATACATCGAACAATCTCAACAGTGGTCGGGACTTCAATCGCAATCGTTTTCTCCTACTTTGCACACCCTAGTTCGCCAGCCGGGCGAACCATTGACCGGATTAAGGCCCTTGCAAATAAATCCTCCGACTTGCTCGAGTTAATGTCGGAGGCGGTTTTCTACGGCTACACCACAGATATCGCAGGAAAAATGCTGGGATACGCGCGTCTTATTGTTGAAGATATTCCCACACTACGGGCGCAAGCACTAGAAGCACGTTCCTACGCGCGCTGGTTTCCAACTGCGAGAGAGGACGAGGCGGAAGCACTCTACGAAAGAGGAGTCGCCATCGAACATGCGGTTGTGCAGGTAAGAACTATTGCACGAACACTCTTTGATATCTCCCTCGAAAAGGATTTACCTCCGAGCATCGTTGAAAAGATCTCCCACTCCCTCGCCAGCGCCAGCCAGGCAATTCGAAGGGAGAGCACGACCACAGGGAAAGCAGTCACTGAGGAAGCCTCGAACTCGCGGACTGCGGATTTGCGCGCCTCCTCAAAATCCTTGGCCGAAGAATTCATGGAGCGCGGGCAGAAGATTCAACTTGCCCAATTCGCACGCGGCATCTCCCTCGTGACCAACTTGGAGAGAATCGCCGACTCACTTGATCTCGACTCGCCTGCCATCACGGATGTTCAATCTCCAGAGGAGGCGGCAGAGATGCAAATTCTAGCTCTCTCTCCATTGGAGCAGGGACGAAAGATTCGTAAAAGAATACGACGGCTTATACCCAAACGCTTTCTGAAATCACGCTAACTACTTGTGCCTGTCTACTTGTACCTGTAGTCGTGGGAGTTTCACCCATCCGCCGTCGATTGGTGGTCGAGAAAGTTCTCCTCGATAGTCGCAGTTACATGGAAGGCGGCCTTAACGGAAGGTATGTGGAGCCTACATGGGACCAGTGAAGCCGGGAGAGAGCGTTACCTGATTTGCTTCACCTGATTGTGGATCAACGCTAGCCCGAGGGCCTGGTCGATTCCAGGATCGTAAATCTCTATCTGGATATCTTTATCTTTGATTCCCATGTACACATTTGTCGGACGAGTCTTCACATAGAAAACTGCGTTTCCGTCAACATTTGTAAATCCAACATTGCCAACCACATTGCCAGCGCTCTGCGTAATTAAGAAAGCACCCTTTTGAATGTAGGTCGCAATAACTCGATAGGAAGTAGTCGTGTCGTTAAGCCCATTGCCTTTGGGAAGGTAGCGAACAAAAGTGGAGCCTCCCTTGTTAGCTATCAATGCGTATTTGGTCTCTTCAAGCGGCCCGGCCCAATAGACAGTGATTTTCTTTGCCACTACAACGTCGCGCAATTCCTGTTCAGACATTGCAACCTTGCCCTGGATCTTTAGCGCATCATTACTGCGAGTACTTTTCCCCATTATGTAATAACTCGCGCCTCCAAGAAGGGCAACAATTAAGAGTGTGACAATGAAATAAAAACCTTTGCCCCGCTTACGTTTTTCGCCACCCCCGCGGTAAGAGAATCCTCCAGAATCAATAAAGTCTACATCAGGGAAAGGATCCTCAGATCGGTACAACTCGGAATTTTCGCCCTGGTCGTCCCTGCCTTGAGCCACGTTAACGTCCCTTCTGATTTAAAGAACCTACGGGTTTTGCAGATTTAGTTGACTAAACTAATTTGACCACGGACGAGCACCAGACCAAGTGCTTGATCCACTACCGGATCGAATACTTCAACTTGAATATCTTTGCCCTTGATTCCGATATAAACATTTGTCGGCCGTCCCTTTGCATAGAAGACAGAATTCCCGTCCGCACTAATGAAACCCACATTCCCGTCGGCTGCACCTGCCGTTTGGCTTATGTTGAATGCATTCTTCTGGGCGTACGTACCAATCGCGCGGAATAAAGTCTTTGTGTCGTTTAGTCCCACGCCACCTGGTAGGTAGCGAACGTAGACAATGCCAGGAGTAGTGGCAATCAGCGTGTATCTGGCTCCAGTTTGCGGACCGGCCCAATAAACAGTGAGTTTCTTTGCCGCCACAACATCCTTTAACTCTTGTGCCGACAGGGCCACTTTGCCTTGAATCTTTGCCGAGTCGCCACCACCGTTTACTTGGGCGATCAGGAGATAGCCGCCGATGCCCAGAACCACAATGACGAGTGCGATCAGGAAGCGGAGCATCGACTTGCCACGCTTGGTCAGAACCTGTTCGTCTTCAACGGGCGCTTCAGAAGCTTCCATTATCGGCGAACTTACTGGTTCGCCTCGATGAACCTCCGGTGTTCTGTTCTCTTCTGATCCGGGTTCAATCACCGTGGAATTCCTCCTGATTGCTCTCTTTTCACGTTAGCCGATTGTACTGGTCGTGAGCGCAAAAGGTGTGCTTGTCAAGGAACTCTCCATCGAATCTATTGCTCATTCGTTAACGTAAAAAGGACAGAGCTCCGCCCAAGAGCTAACTGTTGCTAATATGCTCAATAGTTGCGTAGAGGAAAGTATACGAATTCGCTGCGTTGCCACTTATAAGAGTCAATTGAAGAAGCGTCGATGCCGTCGTATCAACTGTAAGGGCGGTAGTGGAGGAGGCGAGAGGTAGCACGCCAGAATGAATTTGCATCAGACCAGCACCAGCGGTGCCAGCGGCACCTACCGTTCGGAAAGTCACAAGGCCAGTAATCGTGCCCGGATTAGCCAAGGCACTGCTGACGCCGGTGAGTGTTCCAAGAACGACCCCCGTGCCAGTGGGTCCGAATCGCACCCTAATAGTTGGTGCGGTTGTGTTGGTACCCGAGCGGGTGTAATAAGCAGTGATTCGAAAGGTATCTCCAGCCCCTTCAGTATTTGCGGGAATCGTGTACCCGATCACTTGAGTTTCAGTATTGGCAATCGCGGCCGTGTTGGCGGTAATTACGGCGACCTGCGTTACCGCTTTAACTGCAGAAGCGCCAGTCGGGCCGCTAGGACCCGTTAATCCAGATGGACCCGAGGGGCCCGAGGGGCCAGATGGACCCGATACTCCCGTTGCACCGGTCGGACCAGTAACACCTGTTGGACCTGTAGGACCGGTAACTCCGGTCGGGCCAGTCAATCCTGAAGGACCACTTGGGCCGCTAGCGCCGGTCGGTCCCGTTGTACCGGTCGGTCCGGTTAGTCCCGAAGGACCAGTTGCCCCAGTAGCCCCGGTGGCACCTGCGGCACCCGTAGGTCCGGTCAACCCTGAAGGGCCAGTAGCGCCGGTGGCGCCGTCATTTCCTGCAACACCTTGTGGGCCCGAGGGGCCAGAGGGACCTTGTGGTCCTTGAAGCCCTGATGGGCCAGTAGCGCCGGTGGCGCCGGTCAATCCTGAAGGGCCTTGAGCTCCCTGGGCGCCG
>JACPZY010000044.1 GCA_016195215.1 Actinomycetota bacterium
AGACCCATTAGCCTTAAACGAGGTTCTGCCGAGAATTATCTTCCATCCTCCGGCAGAAGTTGCGGTATTGATTTGTACCGTTTCTGGTTTTGATGAGTTATTGAAGGCAACGACATATTCGCGCTTCTCTTTACGGGCATCTTTTGAGAGGACTAAAACCGAATTCTTCGCATATCTAGTCTGCATAAAGGCGTTTGCCAGCCCCGGATTCTTGCTACGTAGTTGAGAGAGGGTAATTAAATACTGTGCAATCGGATTGGTCGCGGTCGCGGTAAATGAATTCCCGTTACCTACCGGTTTTCCTCCAATTCTCGCCTCAGTTTTCCAGGCGTCTATCTTTGTGGGAAACATATCTTGGCGTGCGAGCTGATCATTACCCGCACCAGTTCCGGTCATTCCAACTTCATCACCATAATAGACAACAGGAATACCTCTAGAGAGGTACATCAACGCATTAGCAAGCTTTGTCCGCGGTAGAAGTTGATTGGCAGGCTGTTCTTTCTTGGTTTGGATAATGTATCCAGCTCTTCCCATATCGTGATTGCCCAGAAATGTGACCAGGTTGTTCGCCGAGGATGTCGGGCTGGTATAGAGATCATCGCTTAGAAAGAGGTTCTCCAGAACTTTTGCGTCCGAATATCCAGAGGCAAAGTCCGTTGCGGTTCTTTGAAATGGGAAATCAAGGACCGTCTGTATCTTGTTCCGACGCACATAACTCATCAATTCAATAGGATTAACTTCCCACACTTCCCCAAAGACTGTGAAATCGGAAATTCCAACACTTTTTGCCGATTCGTTCAGGAGTGGGGTCCAGTTTTTAAAAAAGTTATCATCAACATGTCGCGCCGTATCCACTCGGAATCCTGAGATTCCATACTCTTTAATCCACTGCCCATAAACATCTCCCCAACCACGCCAGACTGACTCCTTCTCCGTGGCTAAGTCATCTAACCCGTAGAAATCACCTAACTTGGTGCAGTTTCCTTCACCCCAACACTTACTCATATCTCCTACATTGTGATAATTCGTAAGGTCATTGAGCCATGCGGGATTTTTTATTGAAGCGAATTCAGTAGGAATATATGCCTGTTTATCTTGATACTTGATGATGTCACCGGTGTGGTTGGTCACAACATCAAGAATTACTTTTAATTTCAACTTTTTCGCGCAGGCCACAAAATTGCGTAAATCTTCATTAGTGCCTAGGTGTGGATCTACATTGAGAAAATCAACGCCCCAATACCCGTGATAACCGGCACCGCGTGGGGTAGCAGGTTGCTGCGTTACCAGAGGGGTCAACCAGACGGCGGTGAAACCCAATTTTTTTATTCGAACAAGGCCATCATCTCCTGCAGCGCAGGTACCTGTAAGTCCTTTAAGGTCCCCACCATGAAAAAAGGCGGTACTCGAAGGATTGAACCCATCCCCATTGTCATTGCTCTTATCGCCATCCTTATAGCGGTCGGGCATGACAAAATAGATGAGATCTGAATTTAGTCCGACACGTGCACTCGTAACACTCTCCCCCGCGGCAAAAGAAATGGAGGAGAGAGCAAGAAAGATAGAAATGAAAAGTGCGACAAATCCTCTGCGTTTCAATGTTAACCCTTAACCGAACCTGCGGTTAAACCACTTACGATATATCTCTGTAGCGATAAGAAGATCACTACGATCGGGATAGATAGCAAAATAGATCCTGCGGCAAACGGACCCCAGTTCTGTGAGTACTGCCCACCAATAAACTGTTGTAGTCCCACTGCCACGGTTCGACTATTCATTTCGACAAGGAAGAGCCTGGCCAGAATGTATTCATTGAGGGTTCCGATGAAACTAAGCAGCGAGACAACGGCCAGCACGGGAGCGGCAAGGGGTATGAAGATCAACCAATAAGTCTGTACAGCGCTAGCGCCGTCAATTTTTGCCGCTTCGTCGAGTTCAATCGGAATTGAATCGACAAAGCCTTTTAGCAGCCAGATATTGACGCCCATTGCGCCACCCAGATAAACCAGGACTAAGCCTGCTTGCGACCCAAGTCCAAGCGAGGGCGCGAATCGGTAGACGCGTTCCATGATCACGTAAATTGCCGAGAGAGCCAGAATCGCGGGGAACATCTGAACAAGAAGAAGAATTTGGATTCCCGTTTTTCTACCCCTGAACCTCAATCGACTGAAGGCAAATGCCGAGGAAGCGCCAATAAATACTGAGATAATTGCGACGGCACCCGCGATGACGAGGGAGTTTCTCACCCACGTTAAGTAGGGGATGGCTGGGCTGTTAAATAGTATTTTATAGTTATTCCAGGAAATATTGCGCGGAATAAACGAGGTAAGTTGCAGACTTCCCGTCGGATTGAGCGAAGAGATGACGACCAAATAGAGTGGGAAGAGAGCAAATAGTGACATGCCCAACGCAGTGGCGTGACGCCACAGATTCTCTTTCAACCATTTACTCATCCAAATGTCTCCAAAACTTTCGACTTGCGCAATCCATAGAGGGATATCCCGGCAACAAGGAAGAAGATGATTACAGAGATGGCACTTGCTAGGCCTAGGTCTTGAACATTGGATCCGAAAGCAATCTGGTAGGTGTAACTGATCAATATGTCAGTAGCACCTGCGATCTGCCCACCTAACTGATCTTTCGGCCCACCTCCCGTGAGTAGGTAGATCAAGTTGAAGTTATTGAAATTGAAGGCAAAAGAAGCGATGAGCAGCGGAGAGAGAATTTGCAAGAGCAATGGCAAGGTGATCTTGCTAAAGATCTGCCGTCCACTCGCGCCATCGATTGCCGCTGCTTCTAAAAGCTCAGATGGAATGGCCTGGAGTGCCCCAGTGGAAATTAGATAAAAATATGGGAAACCCAACCAGAGACTTACCAAGATCACTGCCGCACGGGCAAAACTCGCATTTGAAAACCAGGCAATATGAGTATTAAGAATATTGTTGATCGCGCCGAACTCAGTATCAAACATACCGGCCCAGATAAGAATGCTCATAAGGCTTGGCATTGCGTAAGGAAGAATGAGAATCGAGCGATACATCCTGCGACCGCGCAACGGTTTATTCAACGCCAGCGCCAATAACAGCCCGAACCCAAATGAAGTTAAAACAGTCAGAACAGCAAATGCCACAGTCCAGATAAATACCCTGATAAAAGGCCCTCTAATATGGTTATCAGTAATGAGTTTTTCGTAATTCGAAAACCATGTAGGAGCTCGCCATCCAGGCTCAAGAATTTGTTTCTTTAAATTAGCGTAGTTCCCTTTACCATTGTCCCGATAAATAGTGCCATTTAAGAGATTCCTAAAAGTATCCGTCGATGGCTGATACTCAAGGGTCTGCCTAAAGACCGCACCTGCCTCAAGGCTCTCTACTGAAATGAAATACTTACCTTCATAAACATATTTGATCTTCGTATATGCATCACTACTAGCCTGTTGGGCACTTGTTGAGCGGACAAAATCTGGTGCTCCTGTCGCAACTTTGTCGGCATTGAGCGTCAGGTCTGCAGGATTTAGATCTATTCTCTCTGATTTCGTCGAGATAAAATATTTATTGTTAGTAGTATCTGATGCGAGGATCGCCAATTCTCCCGATTTAGTTTTGCCGACAACAATATCGAATGTTGTCCCCGCCTCATCTGGTTCTACGCCGAGAGCGATAACTCGCTGAATTGCTTCTTGCTTCGAGATGTAGTTGCCAGTTTTATAATTATAAGTCGACATGATGAGTGTGAAAATAATGGGCGCAATAACAAAAGCGGCCAGAAAGAGGGTGCCCGGTAAGAAGAACTTAAACGGAACTGTACGAGAAGTCAGGTATACGTAATTCATAGCTAAGACTGCTATTAAAAGAAAGAGTGCAATTGCATACTCTTTCCTGGCAAGGGCGCTCTGCGCGAGCATGAGCAAAATGGCGGAGATCCCGGCGAGCAAAATTATCTTGGTGACAAGTGCGATCTTGCCCTTAAAAAGTAAAGTCACCGTCAACGCCAATCTAATGTATAAGGAAAGTGTGGGCGGGAGAATCCCCCGCCCACACCATCAACTATCACTACAACTATCTACTGATCAGAGCCTCTTAGAGGTCACCCTTACCAGTAGCTACATTGGTTTTCCATATCTTGGCGAGCTTGCGTGCCTCAATCGTTGCATCTTTGCCATCTATGAGGACAGCAGTCCAGTATGCAGGGGCTGAATCCCAGTAGTTTGCGCCACCCTTATTGTTATTGAGGAAGGCCCCAATTTGTGGAATTCCTGCAAGTGAAGCTGCACTTCCGAAGCCCTTCTGACCAGCCGAGACAGATGCATCTTTCTGCGCACCCTTTTCGGCTGGCGGACGTCCTTCTAGAAGCTGGTACTTAACCTGTCCCTCAGTCGAACCAAAGAAATTAACAAGAAGAGACTTTGCGCCGGCAGCAACGCCGTGCTTGTCAGCAAAAGTTGTGAGAAGTGCACCGCTTACACTGCCAAACATACGACCGTATGTGCCATCTACAACTCCCGGAACTGGCATCAGGTTCATTTCGAAGCCCTTTGCTACATAGTCTTTCCACTCCCAGTTACCGATAACCGCAAATGGCACCGTGCCGGCGAGGAAGTTGTCCTTGCAGCCAGTGTCTGTTGCTGGGAAGAAGCCGTTGCTCTTACCGTTGGTAAGTAGGTACTTCTTCACGTTCGCACCAAATATTGATGGATTGAAACTCTGTACTGTATTGACTGCACCATTCTTAGACATGAGGTAAGCATCAGCACCTAGGGCCGAAAATACTGAGTGAGCCCCCCATGACATTCCGCCACCTGCAATACATAGACCGGCCTTCAAGCCCTTTGCGGCCTTGTTTGCCTTGTAGTAATTAACCATGTCGCCAAATGAGTTTGGCGCAGATGAGACTAGCTTGGTGTTGTAAATCATCGCTACGTTGTTGATATCAACTGGAACTCCGTAGAGCTTTCCTTTGTAGGAAAGGTCAAAGAATTGAGTTGGATTGAATCGAGCTTTCTGAGAAGCGGTTAGCGTTACAGGAGCAAGCTTTCCGCTCTTCGCTGCAGTTGGAACCCAGTCATTGCCGCCAACGACGATATCGGGACCGGATGTGCCGGTTGCCTTATCAAAGGCATCCTTCAATGCATCAAAGCTGGAGTAGGTAACGATCTTGATTGTGTAACCAGGAACCCAGTCACCCTTGGCCTTAATTACAGAGGCTAGGTTTGGTCCGCGGGTCTCGTCTGCCCAAACCACAATTTCACTTGCGGCACGTGCAGGAGTTATGGCTAGCCCAGTGGCAGAGAATGCCAGGACTGCGGTAACCGCAATACCTTTCAAAAATCTATTCTTCATTGGATCTCCCATGTACGCGATGTAGATTCTGCCGCGAGGGCAGCAGAGTCCTCATTTCACTCTATTTGCAGGGAATAGGCAAAGATAAAAGGCCAGAAATAGGCTTATAGCACTGTTATATACCGAATTGTTATCAACCGTTATCGTTACATAATCGCTTACAGAACCTAAACCAGAGCAGAGTCACATTAAAGTTAATTCTGAGCGTTGGGCGCTTCGGAAGATCGCTCCTACATTACTGGTGCTACTTGTGCAGTTGGACAACGGTGCTGTCCCAACCGACAACATCTTCTGGCTTACGGGGTCCTTTCCCAATGTAACGTGCCGAAGGTCGTACCAAGCGACCCGTGCGCTTCTGCTCCAAAATGTGAGCCGACCAACCGGCGGTGCGAGCGGCTGTAAACATCGACGTGAAGAGATGTCCTGGAACTTGCGCAAAATCAAGGATAATCGCGGCCCAGAATTCAACGTTGGTTTCAAGGACGCGCTCTGGATGGCGCTCGTGCAACTCAGCAAGTGCCGCCTGTTCCAGTGCGAGCGCGACTTCATAACGAGGAGCGCCAAGTTCTCGTGCAGTGCGTCGCAAGGTGCGTGCACGAGGATCCTCTGCGCGATAAACGCGGTGCCCAAATCCCATAAGACGTTCTCCGCGATCCATAATTCCCTTCACATATGCCCGCGCATCGCCAGTTTTCTCAACTTCTTCGATCATGTGTAGAACACGTGATGGTGCACCGCCATGTAATGGGCCTGACATCGCTCCAATCGCACCAGAAAGCGCCGCAGCAATATCGGCTCCTGTTGAGGCAATAACCCTTGCGGTAAATGTTGAAGCGTTCATGCCGTGTTCGGCGGCCGAAACGAAATATGCATCAATCGCTCGCACATGAAGTGGATCTGGCTCTCCGCGCCAACGGATCATCATCCGCTCTACAACAGTATGAGCCTTATCTACTTCAGACTGAGGAATGCTTAATTTCTCACCACGTGCAGATTGTGCAACATAAGAGAGAACCATCACTGACGCACGAGCTAAATTATTCCGTGCCTCCTCATCTGAAATATCGAGAAGCGGCTTCAATTCCCAAGCAGGAGCAAGCATTGCAATCGCAGATTGAACATCTACCCGAACATCACCTGAGTGCACCGGCAAAAGAAATGACTCGGCTGGTGGAAGTCCCGGATTGAATTCGTCATCGACGAGAAGACCCCAGACATTTCCAAATGAGACTCGGCCAACGAGATCATCAATATCCACACCCCGGTAACGGAGTGCACTGCCTTC
>JACPZY010000028.1 GCA_016195215.1 Actinomycetota bacterium
AAGACGCTCATCGAGTCCACGCAAGAGCGCGCCTCCGCCCGTTAGAACAATTCCGCGATCCATAAGATCACTAGATAACTCCGGTGGAGTCTTATCTAGCGTACTCTTCACCGCATTCACGATGGCATTGACTGGCTCTTCAATTGCCTTGCGGATCTCGGCGGCCGTGACAACAATGGTTTTTGGCAAACCAGTCGCTAGGTCGCGTCCTCGAATTTCTGCATCTGGCTCCCCCTGAATCGGGAAGGCTGATCCAATAGCCATCTTGATTTCCTCTGCCGTGCGCTCACCCAGAAGCAAGGAAAATTCACGCTTGACCCAGTTAATAATGGCTTGATCGAGCTCATCTCCACCGACACGGATGGACTGGGCAGTGACAATTCCACCTAATGAAATGACTGCAACTTCCGTTGTTCCGCCACCGATGTCAACAACCATGTTGCCAGTGGGTTCGTGGATGGGAAGACCGGCACCAATTGCAGCTGCCATCGGTTCCTCAATGATGTAAACCTTGCGAGCGCCTGCTGCGTAACCTGCATCTTTAACTGCACGCTGCTCTACGCCAGTAATACCTGAAGGAACGCAGACGACTATGCGAGGCTTTGCGAGGTAGCGGCGGCGGTGCACCTTCTGAATGAAGTAGCGCAACATCCGCTCGGTGGTGTCAAAGTCCGCAATCACGCCATCCTTAAGCGGACGGATGGCGACAATGTTTCCGGGAGTGCGGCCGATCATCTTCTTAGCCTCATGGCCAACAGCGAGAATCGCGCCTGTGTCTTGGTTAACGGCAACAACGCTTGGTTCATTGAGAACAATGCCACGTCCACGCACGTAAACAAGGGTATTTGCCGTCCCCAAGTCAATGGCCATATCTCGGCCAATAAATGACATTCTGTTGCTCATGTATTCCTCTCAACTGTACCGCTACCAATAGATCCACCAAAGAAAATCTCAATTTCGCGGTTCGCTGATTCAACAGAATCAGATCCGTGAACAATATTTTGAACAGCTTCTGTACCTTGATCACACCCAAGATCTCCGCGAATAGTTCCGGGGGCTGCGACTGTTGGATCGGTTGCACCCGCGAGTAATCTGAATCCCTCGATCACTCGATTACCTTCGGCGATCATTGCGACGATCGAACCAGAGAGCATGAATTCAACAAGTGGTTCGAAAAATGGTTTGCTCGCATGCTCTGCATAGTGACGTTCAAGCATTGCGCGATCCGCGTTCATCATCTTCAGTGCAGAAATCGAGTAGCCCTTTCTTTCAATCCGTGAGATAACTTCGCCAACAAGATTCCGCCGCACGCCATCGGGCTTAACTAATACCAATGTTCTCTCTAGCGATCTCTCTGGCGATCTCTCTGGCGATCTCTCTGGGCTCACCCCGAGAGTCTAATCGGTCAAATGACCCTTGGTCTCACCCGCCTTGAGAAGGGCGGCCCTTGCAGCCTCCCCCTTGCGACCCACCACGATTGCCGCAACCCAGAGTCCGCCAAAGAGTACTCCGAGAAAAAAGAGGGGGGTGACTACAAATCCATAGGTGATCAGGGCAATTTGAAGGAGCGAGCCCAGAATCCAGCCAGAGCGTCTGCGGAGCATCCCGGCCGCGAAAATGAGGAGTAGGGCGATAACTCCCCCCAGGATTAAAAGTACGCTGCTCTCATTTTTGGAGGCTAATAGAACTGCAAAGCCCATCACCATGATTTCCATTGAGAGGACGGCCGTACCCAAAACTTTCATTGGTTTCTCGTCAATCGCTTGAGAGCCGCTTGAGAATTGTCCGAGCCTGACCAACCGTGACCACTGAACCAGTGATTACAATTCCTATCGAATCATCGCTCAGCGGACGGCGTGCATCAACTATGGTCCGTTTTATTGCATCCTCTAGATGTTCGACTTTCGTGACACGGTCTGCGCCGAAAATTCTTGTTGCGATTCTTTCGACTTCACTTACTGGCATCGCGCGAGTCGATGTACTCGCCGTAACAACAATCGAACCCAACACTGGTTCTAACTCTGTGAGAATTCCTTCCACGTCCTTATCTGCAAAGGCTGCGAAAATTCCGATGATATCGTCGAAAGTGAATTCAGCCTCAAGTGTCTCCGCGATTGCTTTTGCTCCGTGTGGATTATGCGCGGCATCCAATATGACAGTCGGATCGCTATGAACAATCTCGCATCGACCGGGAGACCTGACAGCCGCAAAACCGGCCTGAACTGATTCAGGATCAAGCTCTTGCCCCCCAAAGAAAGCTTCGACAGCTGCAAGAGCAGTCGCAGCGTTCGCTCCTTGGTGCTTTCCATGTAACGGCAAGAAGATGTCTTCGTACTTCTGCCCCAAGCCATTTATCGTGATTAATTGACCACCAACTGCAACCGCTCGACTCTCTAGTGAGTACTCGACGCCTTCACGAGCTACCTCTGCACCCACTTCTGCGACACGGCGCATCAGTTCGACTGCTGCCTCCGGTTCTTGTCTTGCAAGGATCACAGAGGATCCTGGTTTGATGATTCCGCCCTTTGTCTTGGCAATTTCAGTTAGTGTGTTACCTAAGTAGGCGGTGTGGTCCAAACCTATGGGAGTGATTACCGAAACGGCTGCTTCCACCACGTTGGTGGCATCCCACTCCCCTCCCATTCCTACCTCAATAACGCCGATATCTACGGGCCATTCCGCAAAAGCAACGAAGGCCATTGCAGTCATCGCCTCAAAGAATGAGATCGGGTGCTCGAATTTCTGATCCATCAATTCAATGTACGGCGCTACGTCGTTGTAAGCGAAAATGAAATCTTTTGGCTCAATTGACTCACCGTTGATAGCGATTCGCTCAAGAATGCTCTCAAGATGGGGACTTGTGAAGCGTCCAGTCCTAAGCCCTGTTGCCGCCATCAAAGAATCAATCATGCGCGCTGTAGTTGTTTTCCCGTTTGTTCCTGCTACGTGAATCGTGGGATAACTCAGTTGAGGTGACCCCAGGATGTCAACGAGAGCTGCGATTCTCTCAAGCGATGGTGCGATTCTCGTCTCTGGCCAACGTGCCTCTAACGCCACTTCAATTGCTTGAAGCCGCGCTTGATCTTCTGCCGTGGTCATGCAGAAGGCAGTTTCGCCAGTTGTGCATTGATTCGTGCTATGTCCGCATCAGTCTTCTCAAGGCGGTCACGAATTTCTGCAACAACATTTGCTGGTGCTTTCGCCATGAAGTTCTCATTCGAGAGCTTGACATTGGCGGTCTCTCGATCCTTCCGCGCAGTAGCCAAATCCTTGGTGAGTCTCCCACGCTCGGCGACAACATCTACGGCTCCCGAAAGATCGAGTTCAACCCTGACTCTTCCGATTTCAAGAGTTGCACTTGGCACAAAGAGCGAATCCTCTTCCGGATGATCCATGCGGAGAACAAAACGCATGGCAGCGTCGTAACGCGCAAATTGATCGGGTGCCAAGAATCGTCCAGGAATTCTCTGGCTCGTCTTGATTCCTTGGTCATTTCTGAATCGGCGAACCTCGGTAATAATTTCTTGAACTTTTATAATCAACTTCTCGCCTTCGACATCTACATGATCTGCATGTGGTGTTGGCCATTCAGAAATCACTATCGATTCGCGATCAGTGAGCGCCGTCCATAATTCTTCGGTAAGGAAGGGCATTATCGGATGCAAGAGTCTGAGAAGTTGATCGAGCACATAACCGAGAACGCGCTTTGAATCATGTGCAGTTCCAGTTGCGAATGACTCCTTTGAGAGTTCGAGGTACCAATCGCAAAGATCGTCCCACGCGAAGTGGTAAATCTGATCGCAAGCGCGAGCGAATTCATAACTTTCGAATAATTCGTTGACTTCAGTGATCGTCTCGTTAAGACGACTGAGGATCCAACGATCAATGACATTGAGAGAGTTAAATGCCGGCAAATCGCCCTCGACAGTTGCGCCACTCATCATGGCGAAGCGCGTTGCATTCCATAGCTTCGTACCGAAATTGCGAGATCCTGCAATCCACTCCTCCGCCAGCGCTTGGTCGGCTCCCGGGTTTGCGCCGCGTGCCAATGTGAAGCGGATGGCATCTGCACCGTAGATGTCCATCAATTCAAGGGGATCAATGGCGTTCCCCTTGCTGCGGCTTATCTTTTTCCCAAACTGGTCTCGAACTAATCCATGTAAGAGGATGGTGTGAAATGGCGGAATACCATCCATAGCGAAGAGGCCAAAGAGCATCATTCGTACAACCCAGAAGAAGAGAATGTCGTAAGCCGTCACAAGGACGCTCGTGGGGTAGAACTTCTTCAGATCTTCCGTTGATTCCGGCCACCCCAAGGTGGAAAAGGGCCAGAGTGCCGACGAGAACCATGTATCTAGAACATCTGGATCTTGAACATAACCCTCGGGCGCATGTTCATCAGGGCCGAGTACAAGGACTTCTCCTTCGGGGTCGTACCAGACAGGAATTCGATGGCCCCACCAGAGTTGACGAGAGATACACCAATCGTGCATCTTATCTACCCACTCGAAGTATCGAGGTGCGAGTGACTCTGGCTCGATCTTTACTCTGCCATCTCGGACTGCATCGCCTGCCGCCCTTGCGAGTGGAGCAACCTTCACAAACCACTGCTTGGAAAGTCGTGGTTCTACAACTGTGTCGCATCGCTGACAATGCCCAACTGCGTGAATATACGGGCGTTTCTCGGCAACGATCCGTCTCTCTGCCTTTAGAGCTTCAACTACTGCCTTGCGTGCTTCGAAGCGATCGAGGCCATCAAATTGAGTACCTGTACCAACAACCTGTGCCTCAGCATTCAACATGACAACACTATCCAAATGATGACGCTCTCCGATTTCAAAGTCATTGGGATCATGTGCCGGAGTAACTTTTACTGCGCCCGTTCCAAATTCAGGATCCACGTGTTCATCAACAATTACTGGGATTTCGCGCCCAACTAGAGGAAGAAGAATCGTCTTGCCAACGAGGTGCGCATACCGTTCGTCCTCAGGATGCACTGCAATTGCTGTAT
>JACPZY010000045.1 GCA_016195215.1 Actinomycetota bacterium
CAGGTGTGGGAAGTGGCGCACTCACGATTTCACTTTTGCGTGCAGTCGGACCAGAAGGTCACGTTCATTCGGTCGAACGGAGAGACGAATTTGCAGAAAATGCCAGTTCCAATGTCACGACTTATTTCGGCAATCGTCCCAGGAATTGGGAACTAACCCTTGGCTCACTTCAAGATCAGAGTTTCAATAAGAGTTTTGACCGCGTTATCTTAGACATGCTCGCCCCGTGGGAGTGCATAGCCCTTGCTGCCCAGGTCCTACGGCCAGGTGGAGTCTTCCTTGCTTACGTGGCCACAACGACTCAGCTTTCGGAGACAGCAGAGGCGTTGAAGAACGACGGATCCTTTACCGAACCTGAAAGTTCTGAATCACTGATCCGTGGTTGGCATCACGAAGGACTTGCAGTACGTCCACAACATCGCATGATCGGCCATACGGGATTTCTCATCCAATCGCGGAGAATGGCACCCGGAGTGCAAGTCTTACCGCGACGACGTCGACCTTCCAAGGGAGGATACGATGGCATCTCGCAAGAGTGAGCGGCTGATAAACCTCACCATCGCTCTGCTTGCAACTCGACGTTACCTGACTAAATCAGAAATCTTTCGAAGCATTGAAGGCTACGAAGGCGAACCCTCCTCCATGGAGCGGATGTTTGAGCGCGATAAGGATGACCTGCGTAATCTTGGAATTATCATTGATGTCAGGGGAGTAGATCCTCTCTTTGAAGACGAGCCCGGGTACCGCATTCACCCTGATACCTATTCTTTAAATCTGGGCGAACTCAGCGGTACCGAAATCGCACTCCTTTCCTTAGCCGCTGAAGCTTGGCGCGGTGCTGCATTGGACCAGTCAGCACATACCGCCCTCATCAAATTGCGATCCCTGGGAATTGCATCTGATTTTGATGCGCTACCGAATCTCTCTCCAAAAGTGAGAGTAAGTTCCCAGAGTTTTCTACCCTTAACGCGTGCCATCGCTGAACGTATAACTGTGACTTTCAAGTACCGCTCGGCCCGCCTAAAGGATGAGGTGCGCCTTCTCAATCCTTACGGTCTGGGTGGCAGAAAAGGCAATTGGTACCTCGTGGGCGAGGACTGCGACCGCAGGGCACTTCGCACTTTTCGCCTGGACCGCATTGTTGGTCAGGTCGAATTGATATCAAAGCCTGGCGCTTTCCACAATGATCCAGATTTTCATGTTCTCTCCTTTCTTGACACACACCTCTTTGAACCGCGCGATATTGCGCAACTTCGTATTCGTCGGGGACGTGGTCACTCACTCAGAGTCGAAGCAAATCTCCTTTCCTCCGATGATGATTTCGATCTATGCGATCTGCCTTACTCGAATGAATCTCGACTCATCGACTCGATTCTCTGGCATGGTGACGATGTAATCGTACTTTCTCCACCGGAACTCCGAGAAAAAGTCATTTCGCATCTGAAGCGTCTGGTTGAGATCCATGGGTAAAAACGGATTGAACCCCGCACTAGATCGCACCGCTCGAATGCTCGATCTTGTGCCCTATCTAGCCACCCATCAAGGCATTTCCGTTGACGACCTGGCCATAGTATTTTCCATTTCACCATCAGAAGTTCTCGACGATTTAACAACTCTCTGGATGTGCGGCCTACCTGGGTATACGGCGCTCGAGCTCATGGACCTCTCCTTTGAAACCGGTTATGTGACAATTTCAAATGCCGAGACTCTGTCCCGGCCAAGGATGCTTGATCGGAACGAAGTACTCACGCTGATCCTTGGATTAGAAACGATGCTCGAAGGGCAGGTCTCCCAGAAAACTCCTCTATCTCTTCAAATTGGATCCTTAATTGAAAAGCTCTCCCAATTTTTGGATGTAGCCCGCTTAATCCAAGCCGGCACTCCTTCTTCATCCACGGTTCGAGGTGTGCTCGAGAAATCCATCTCGTCTCGTATTCCTATTGAAATTGATTACCACTCTCTCACTCGGGATGAATTGAGTACGCGGATTATCCATCCACTGGAATTCACTTTTTTAAATGAAAACGAGTACGTTTATGCGTTCTGTGAACTTTCCAACGGATATCGCACTTTTAAGGTAGATCGGATCATTGGAACAAAGAGTGTCGAGAAGGTTGCCGCCTACCGAAACCCAGAAAATCTGAGCGCAGAACTGCCTCTAAGTAGATTAGTGGTATCGATCAAGTCAAGAGAGCGGGATGTTGCTGAGAGGTTCAACCTCTCCACTGAGAGTCTTCAAATGCACCCATCGAAGGAAGCCACAGTGGAGAGCTTCACGCCAGACTGGGCCATCCGAGAAATCATGAGTTTCGGGGGCGAGGTTTCCCTGAAAATGCCGCAAACTCTCCGTGACTCACTCCGCCAACGCTCACAGCGGGCGCTAGGCGGCTATAACTAATATTCTGGGGTAGCGTTACCCCTTATTAGATCTGCTTACTAGATCTGTCGGCCACTGGAGTAGGAGATTATCGCGATGTTCTTGAGAGAACCTAGTAACATACTTTTTGTATTGCTTGTTCTTGTCCTCCTCTTCGGGGCTAAACGCCTTCCAGATTCGGCACGCTCGCTAGCACGCTCATTGCGAATCTTCAAAAGTGAATTGAGAGAGATCAATGAAGATGAGAAGAAAAAGAATGGCGAAGGCGATACGGAGAAGTAATTCTTATGACCGCCAGCGGTCGAATGCCGTTACTCGAACATTTAAGGGAATTTCGACGACGGACAGTTCGATCCTCGATAATAATTCTGGTGGCATCCATTGTCGGTTGGTACTTCTATAACCCCATCATCACCACCTTGGCCCGTCCGGTCTGCGATCTTGGGCAAGCCCAAGCGGTAAATGCAACCCGATGTGGGTCTCTCTATATAAGTGGCGTACTCGGTCCGCTCAATCTCCAAATAAAAGTAGCTCTTCTTACCGGACTCATCCTTTCGGCTCCACTCTGGATCTACCAAATTTGGGCCTTTGTCGCTCCAGGTCTGCATCGCAAAGAGAAACGCAATTCAATTCTATTCATTCTCAGTGCCGCGCCTTTCTTTGCCGCTGGGGCGACGCTCGGATACCTCATCCTTCCGCTTGCGATCAAAGTGCTCTTTGGCTTCACCCCCAACTCACTTACAAATTTAGTGAAATTCGATGATTACCTTGATTTTGTACTGCGAATAATTTTGCTCTTCGGCTTAGCCTTTGAACTGCCAATTTTTTTGGTTGCTCTTAACTTAATTGGCTTCATCACGGGCAAGTCAATTCTCCGAAGTTGGCGGATATGGATCTTTGGAATCACACTTTTTACGGCGGCCTTTACGCCAACAGGAGATCCGTTGACGATGTCCCTTCTTGCAGTGCCACTGTCCTTGTTTTACTTTATGGCCGGTGGGATCGCTCTACTTGTAGACCGGCGACGGGCGAAGAGGCAACTACAGGAAGGTGACGCAATCTAATGTGGGCGATCGTCATCAATCCAATTTCGGGTCAAGGAAAAGGCTCCACATACGGAACGCGCGTAACGTCATTTTTCAATTCAAGAGGGATCCAATACCGGATGGTGACGGGTGCTTCCGCGGAACACACAAGTAGAAATCTCGCGGCATTTCTCGCGCAAGAAAGCAATTGCTCGGGCGTAGTGGCTGTCGGAGGAGATGGACTCGTCCACCTGGTAATTCAACAGTTGGCTCAAACCGGCATCCCTCTTGCGGTGATTCCTGCCGGAACGGGCAACGACATCTGTCGTACATTGGGTTGGCCTCTTGATGATTTGAACCTCATCCTCGAAAGTATCCTTACAAAAGAGCCGCAGTACATAGATCTTGGAGTGGTAGATGGGGAGTGGTTCGGGGCAATCCTCTCCACTGGTTTCGACTCAGTTGTCAATGAACGCGCCAATACATATAAGTGGCCAAGAGGTCCCATGAAATACAATGCGGCAATTGCCCGCGAACTGCCTGGTTTCAAGCCAAGAGAGTATGAAATCGAATTGGATGCGCAAACTTACCGTACCAAGGCAATGCTTATCGCCATTGGCAACGGCATCTCATACGGAGGCGGCATGAAAGTCTGCCCGAACGCGCTTCTCCACGATGGTCTCTTTGACATCATGATTCTCCACCCAATTTCAACTGTTGAATTCTTGAAAGTTTTCCCGAAGGTCTACTCCGGTGCTCACGTTTCACACCCTGCGGTGAAGATCTTCAGAAGTAAACGGGTCCGAATTTCAGCTATGGCCGTTGCATACGCCGACGGTGAGAGAGTTGGGCCCTTACCCGTTCAAGCTGAAGCAGTCCCCTCAGCACTTCTCACCTGGTTGCGATGAAAACACCTGCGGCAAAGTATGAGAAGTCGAGAGAGGGAAATTCTGCTCTTCTTACCGAAGAATTTGCAAGTACCTTCTCCTTTCCATTTGACGATTTCCAGAACAAAGCTTGCAGAGCAGTCGAATCGGGAAAGGGGGTTCTTGTCGCAGCCCCAACTGGTGCAGGTAAAACAGTTGTTGGGGAGTTTGCGGCATTTCTAGCAATCCGTCATGGACGAAAATGTTTCTATACGACTCCAATAAAGGCACTTTCAAATCAGAAGTACCAGGAATTTGTGACTCGCTTCGGGTCACAACGCGTAGGACTCCTTACTGGCGATACAACCATCAACAGTGAGGCCGATATCTTGGTCATGACGACCGAAGTTTTGCGAAATATGTTGTATGCGGGGTCAAACACGCTCTCCTCTCTCGGGTATGTGGTGATGGACGAGGTCCACTATTTAGCAGACAAATTCAGAGGAGCCGTCTGGGAAGAAGTGCTAATACATTTAATGGAGAGTGTCCAGGTAATTTCTCTATCGGCAACAGTTTCAAACGCGGAAGAATTTGGTGACTGGCTTCAGTTCATCCGCGGCGATACTGAAGTTATTGTGAGTGAGAACCGTCCGGTGCCCTTGTATCAACATATTTTAATTGATAACAGCCTAGTAGATCTTTTTGTAGAGAATGGCCACGTAAACCCTGAAATTCTCAGGCGCGAACGGGAGGCAATGAGGCGTATCCGTACTCCGCGCGAACGGGGGAAAAGTTGGCCCGAAGGCGGACACCGACTCTCACGTGCCGAAGTGATAGAGAAGCTCAACCGCGAACATATGTTGCCAGCGATCACATTTATTTTTTCTCGTCTCGGCTGTGACTCCGCCGTTCGCCAATGCCTTTCATCCGGTGTGCGACTCACTACCTCGGATGAGCGAAAAGAGATCCGCGAGACCGCGTTGAGGTACACCCAGAGTATTGAAGAAGAAGATCTGCTGACTCTCGGTTTCGATGAGTGGATGAACGCTCTTGAAAGAGGGATTGCTGCCCATCACGCTGGACTACTTCCGAGTTTCAAGAGCGCGGTGGAAGATCTCTTTCAACGCGGGTTGATTAAAGCAGTTTTTGCCACGGAGACCCTCGCCCTCGGAATCAATATGCCGGCGCGTACAGTTGTGCTGGAAAAATTGGTCAAATGGAATGGAGAGGCGCATGTGCCGGTAACTCCGGGGGAGTACACGCAGCTGACCGGACGCGCTGGACGTAGAGGAATTGATATCGAGGGGAACGCTGTCGTCCAATGGTCACCTACAGTGGATTCGGCAACTGCGGCGGGACTCGCATCAACGCGGACATACCCCTTACGTTCTTCATTTTCTCCGACCTACAACATGGCAATCAATCTCATTTCCCAATTTGGCAGAGAACGTGCGCGGGGATCCCTCGAGTCTTCCTTTGCACAGTTCCAGGCCGACCGTGCAGTTGTTGGCCTCACAAGACAACTTCACAAGAACGAAGTGGCGATTACTGATTTCGATAAAGTTTCGCAGTGCCACCTTGGGGATTTCAGAGAGTATGCCGAAATGCGGCGAGAAATAAAGGAGACTGAAACACTTCTCTCGCACCGACAGGTAAAAAAAGGTTTCGACTCAAGACAGAGAGCACATTTGGAGACCGAGCTCGTCGACCTTCGCAAGAGAATGCGTAATCACCCGTGCCACACGTGCAATGATCGTGAAGCGCATGCACGGATTGCCGAGCGTGCCTCTCGACTGCGTAAAGAGAACATTGGACTACTTTCACGGGTAGAGAATCGGACACACGTAATAGCACGAACATTCGACCACGTCTGCGATGTATTGACCGAGCTCGGGTATATCGCCGGCGAGAAAACACTGCCCCAAGGTCAGATTTTGGCGAAGATTTACACCGAGTCAGACCTTCTACTCTCTGAGGCAATTCGCGCGGATCTCTTCGACCATCTCTCGGCTTCGGAGTTGATCAGCGTGCTTTCGAGCATAATATTTCAAGGGAGGAGTTCTCAAACTCACGCTCCACGTATTCCCACGGGCAGCGTTCAAAGTGCACTATCTGAGGTCATTCGATTATGGGCTAAGTTGGAAGTAATTGAGAATGCACACCAAGTCACGACCCAGCGCGAACCAGACTTTGGTTTCTGCTGGATTTCATTCCGCTGGGCAAATGGACATTCCCTTCAGAGCGTGTTAAAAGACTCCGACCTTTCCGTCGGGGATTTTGTCCGGTCGGCCAAACAATTAGTCGACCTTCTCCAACAAGTATCCGTCGCAAGTGAGAAGCTGCGGCCAAAGTGTCTTGAAGCGATGAAGAAATTAGATCGAGGCGTTGTGGCGTACATGACGAGCGACACATGACATTGATGCTCTTGGATAGCGCCTCTCTCTGGTACCGAGCGTATTACGGAATGCCTGATACTTTGGTGGCACCCGACGGGACCCCCGTCAACGCAATCCGCGGATATCTTGACATGACGGCGCGACTCATTGGCATTTACAGACCCAACCGCCTTGTCGCCTGCATTGAAGGGGATTGGCGTCCCAGTTGGCGGGTTTCACTTTTTCCCAATTATAAAGCGAACCGAGTTGACCCCGCGAATGGCTCCGAGGAGGAAGAGCCAGACACTCTTACTCCTCAAATACCAATCCTCCTAGACATTTTAGATGCTTTTGGATTCGCGGTAATTGGCATAGATGACTACGAAGCGGACGACGTAATGGCATCTTTCGCCGTCCAACATGACGGACCAACACGAATTGTCACTGGCGATCGCGACCTGTTCCAGATGGTAGATGATGATCGCGATGTTGCCGTGGTCTACCTTGCTAGAGGGATCTCTGCCCACGAGTTCGTCAATCGGCAGTGGGTACAGGAACGTTACGAAATTCCTGGAGATCGATACGGACTATTCGCGATGTTCCGCGGCGATCCATCAGATGGGCTACCTGGGGTAAAGGGAATCGGACAGAAAGGCGCGGCCCTCATCGCAAATCATTTCGCTGACATACATGAAGTCATTTCCGGGGCGGAAGCTGATCACGCGGCTCTGTCACCGGCCCTCATTAAGAAAATCCTGGCAGGACGCGACTATCTTGCGATTGCGCCAACGCTTGTTCAGTGTGCAACAGATATCGCACTTCCTCAAATTCCACTTGAAATTCCAAAGCGACCAAAAGATATGAAAGCGCTTAGAGGTTTGCAAGAACAGTACAGTCTAGGTACGAGCATTGACCGAATGGTCGCGGCGTTGCAGTGGTAATTATCGCTCCGCTCTTCGCCGGCCTACTGATGTACGCGGCGTTCGCACCTATCGCACTCTGGTGGTCCGCCCCGGTTTCGTTAGCAATTCTCGTTTATGTTCTACATGAACCGCGCCTCTCGAGAAGGTTAACCTCGGTCGCTCTCTTCGCCACCGCATTCTTCGCGCCTCTTCTATCGTGGAGTAACACGTACGTCGGCAACGTTCCGTGGATAATCCTGACGCTATTGCAAATCGTTCTAGTTTTACCGATTGGTTTTATCCATCTGCAGAGAAATAGACCTTGGCTACTCCTACTTTTCCCATCCGGATGGCTGCTAACTGAGTTAGTGCGAACTCGCTTTCCCTTCGGTGGCTTTGGTTGGGGGAGGGCCGCTTTCAGCCAGGCCGATGCACCTTATGCGTCGCTAGCCCGTTTAGGGGGAGTACCCCTTCTCAGCTTCATAGTCGCGACATTGGGTGTTGCTCTCTATCTTTTACTTACCAACCATAGGGGGACGAGTCTGATAATCGTAATTCTAATCTCGCTTCCTACCTTGCTCTTGACAACTTCAACACATTCACAGAAGCGCGATTTCACTTTTGTTGCAGTGCAAGGGGGAGTGCCCCAATTAGGGTTGGAGTTCAATTCTAGGGCGACAGCGGTTTTCCAGAATCACCTTAAAGCCACTCGCACATACTTAGATAAGCTCAAGAAGATGCCAGATGTCATCTTGTGGCCCGAGAACGCAGTCGATATCGATCCCTTTCGTACCCCAATTATAGGGGAGCAAATTCAAGAATTGGCAGACACGTACTCAACGCCGATTATTTTCGGAGCAGTATTGGAAAAAGGGGATAATTTCCAGAACGCGTCTATTTTATGGAGGCCGAAGACTGGGGCCTCTTCCATATACATCAAGCAGCACTTGACTCCGTTTGGGGAATATATCCCCTTACGCGCAATTGCCGAATTTGTATCGCCGTATGCGCGAGATGTCCGAGATTTCCTACCTGGTGACAAGGTCGTTCTTCATCACGTTGGGAGAGCAACTTTTGCTCCACTTATCTGCTTCGAGTTGCTTGACGATCGAATTGGTCGTGAAATGGCACGTCAATCAAATGCATTTGTCATTCAAACCAATAGCGCAACTTTCGGAACTTCACCTGAAAGCGAGCAACAATTAGGAATATCGCGAATTCGGTCGATTGAACACGATAGGTTTTCGGTGAGCATCTCAACCTCTGGTGTGAGTGCGCTTATCGACCCAAATGGGAAGGTGACCTACCGAACCGGATTGAATCAATCGGCAGTGATTGATGGCTCTATTGAACTGATAAATTCCCAAACTCTCTCAGATAGGTATGGCCAGCAAATTGAACTTCTCCTAATCTTTTTGCCAATTACCTTTCTCTTATCAATATTTCTGATGCGTAGACGTAAAGGGGCTAAGAGGGTATGAGAGCATGAAGATCCTCGTAATAATCCCCACCTATAACGAAGTCCAGAGCATCCCAGCAGTCATTGCTGGAGTCCTCTCCCTGCCCTTTGACCTTCATCTCTTAGTAGTCGACGACAATTCTCCCGATGGCACCTCTGCTCTGGTTAAAGAAATAAACTCTGAGCGGGTCCATGTTCTCGATAGAGAAGTGAAATCTGGTCTCGGGGCGGCTTATCGCGCCGGATTTCAATGGGGTTTGACAGAGCCCACCTACACCCATTTTGTCACAATGGATGGAGACGGCTCACATCGGTGGGAGGATCTCGGCCGCCTGATCGAGCGGGCGAATAAGGTCGATGTTGTGATGGGCACTCGCTGGATGCCCGGTGGAGCAATCGAGAATTGGCCCAAATATCGAGAATTAATCTCCCGAATTGGTACTTCCTATGCACGTTGGGCCTTGAAAATGCCGCTCAATGACCTCACCGGAGGTTTTCGGGTCTACTCCGTTCATCTACTCAGAGGCATCAAAATCGAGGCGATTACATCGGATGGTTACTGTTTTCAGATCGAGATGATCCGCGCTGTCCATGCGGCAGGGGGAACCTTCGCACAAGTGCCGATCACTTTTGTGGAGCGGGCAGAGGGAAAATCAAAGATGAGCAGAAAGATCGTTGCCGAAGCCCTGATCAAAGTAACCCGCTGGGCCCTGGAAACTCGGTTAAGGAATAACGCCGATAAGGTACATTATGTTAAGTAACCTTAGAGGTACTCTTCCAGAGGCGGACAGGCACAGATGAGGTGCCTATCCCCGTATGCCCCATCGATCCGGCCCACCGTTGGCCAGTATTTGCCCCGTCGCCCAATGATTTCTCCAAGGGCTAATCCCTGCGGGAAAGCCGCTACTTCGCGCGTATACGGGTGCTCCCAGGCCATGGATGTCATCTTCTCGCTGGTGTGGGGAGCGTTGCGGAGCGGTGAATTCTCACTCGTATAGGTGCCGTCGCCGACCGCCTGGATCTCCCTATAGATGGCGATCATCGCGGCAATAAACCGGTCCAGTTCGACAATATCTTCGCTCTCAGTTGGCTCCACCATCAATGTCCCCGCCACTGGAAAACTCATAGTCGGTGCATGGAAGCCGTAATCCATGAGCCGCTTGGCAACGTCATCGACAGTAACTCCGGTCTCTCTGGTGATCTCTCGAAGGTCCAGAATGCATTCGTGAGCCACAAGCCCCGTTGCCCCACTGTAGAGAACAGGGTAGTACTCCCCTAATTTGCGGGCGATGTAATTGGCAGAAAGTATCGCTACCTGAGTTGCATGAGTAAGACCTGAGCCTCCCATCAACCTGATGTAAGCCCATGAGATCGGAAGGATGCTCGCCGATCCAAAAGGAGCCGCGGAGACAGGGCCTGGCCCCGTCACCGGACCCGCAGTGGGATCCATGGGGTGGTTGGGCAGAAAAGGAGCCAAGTGTGAGCGGCAGATAACTGGTCCGACACCCGGTCCCCCGCCGCCATGCGGAATGCAGAAGGTCTTGTGAAGGTTGAGGTGTGACACATCTGCGCCGAATTTTCCGGGCTGGGCAAGGCCAACAAGGGCATTGAGATTCGCGCCGTCGACGTAAACCTGACCGCCCGCGTCGTGAACTGCCGCACAGATATCCCCGATCGCTGTCTCAAAAACTCCGTGAGTGGAGGGATAAGTGATCATGAGGGCGGCAAGCTCGGAGGAATGCTCTGCAATTTTTGCACGCAAGTCATCAAGGCTCACATTGCCTCGATCATCGGTTGCAACAACCACCACTCTCATTCCCGCCATAACGGCGCTCGCGGCATTGGTGCCATGTGCGCTGGAAGGAATAAGGCATACCCGTCGGTGCGAATCATTTCGTGAATCGTGGTAACTCCGGATGGCAAGTAACCCAGAAAACTCCCCTTGACTTCCCGCATTTGGCTGTAAGGAGACTGCGTCATAACCGGTAATTGAAATTAGCCATTGTGAAAGTTGGTCAATAAGTTTGCGCGAACCCAGGCTCTGATCTACTGGCGCGAACGGATGAAGGGAGGAGAACTCAGGCCAGGTGATGGATTCCATCTCGGTCACGGCATTGAGCTTCATAGTGCAAGACCCCAGAGGGATCATCGTCCGGTCAAGTGCGAGATCGCGATCTGCCAACATGCGAAGGTAGCGCATCATCGCCGTCTCGGAATGATTTGCGTGGAAGATCCGACAATATATCGAACCCACCAGCAACCAATCCCTGAGCCAGACGATGAGTCTGGCTGTTGATTCGCGACGCAATCCTGCGCAGACCATCTGGTCCATGCCACATCGAGTAGAAGGCACTCATTACGGCAAGAAGTACTTGTGCTGTACAGATATTGCTGGTTGCCTTATCACGACGGATGTGCTGCTCACGAGTTTGCAGAGCGAGTCGAAAAGCGGGGTTCCCATCTGCATCAACACTCTGGCCTACAAGTCTTCCAGGCATAGTTCTTTCCAGTCCGACACGGACGGACATGAACCCTGCATGTGGACCGCCAAATCCCATCGGCACTCCGAAACGCTGTGCAGAGCCAACGCAGACATCTGCGCCCCACTCCCCCGGAGGCGTAAGCAATGTCAGAGCAAGCAGATCCGAGGCCGCGACAAGAAGCGCGCCACGATCATGTACTTCAGTCGCGAGAGAGGTGAAGTCATGAATTGCGCCGAAGGTATCCGGATATTGCACGAGCACCCCAAAGAACTCGCTCTTTGTTAAGGGTGCAAGTGGATCGATCAGTTCAACTTTTATACCGAGGGGCTTGGCTCTTGTATGAATAACAGCGATCGTCTGAGGATGGGCCTTCTTATCAACTAAGAAAAGCGCGTCATCACTCCCCTTAAATGCCCGGTGGGTGAGAGCCATCGCTTCTGCCGCAGCTGTAGCTTCATCCAACATCGATGCGTTTGCGACCTGGAGGGAGGTCAGATCGCAAATGACTGTCTGAAAGGCAAAGAGCGCCTCAAGTCGCCCTTGCGAAATTTCGGGTTGGTAAGGCGTGTAAGCCGTGTACCAAGCCGGGTTCTCCAAAACATTTCGCATAATTACGGGAGGAGTAACTGTTCCGTAGTAGCCGGTTCCAATGAGCGATGTGAAGACTCTGTTCTCTGAAGCAAGTGAGCGAAGTTCGTCGATCACCTCCGATTCAGTTGCGGGAGGCGGAAGGATTGCTTCTAGTCTCTGACTCATCGCGATACTCGACGGAACCACCTGTGCGATGAATTCCTCAATGCTCTCAAATCCCAATTCGGAGAGCATTGACCTCTCTTGCTCCGCGGACGGACCTATATGTCTTCTCTCAAAAGCCTCATACGACTGGTATGACAACGTCATCTCTCCTTATCCCCTCAAGCCTCTAGTGACCCTAGACGAGCAGGATAAGCCGATCAGGCACCCTTGAGTTTGCGACGTTCGGACAATTCGTCGTTACCTTCGCCACTTATCACATGTCCATCAATTTCACCCTGCAATGTTGCTAATGATCCTTCTACCTCGCTCCATACTTTTCCAACTGCGATTCCGAAGACTCCTTGGCCACCTTGGAGCAAATCGATAATTTCATCAGGGCTTGAACATTCGTAGATAGAGGCACCATCACTCATCAGAGTAATTCGTTCAAGTTCAGTTACCCCGCGGTTACGCAGGTACTCAACTGCTGTACGTATATTCTGGAGTGAGACCCCGGCGTCCAATAACCGTTTCACAATCTTGAGAACAAGAATGTCTCGAAATCCATAAAGTCTCTGCGTTCCTGAACCACTAGCTGTGCGGATACTCGGAGCGAGCAGTCCGGTCCGCGCCCAATAATCCAACTGGCGATATGAAATACCGGCCGCAGCACATGCCGTGGCGCCACGGTAGCCAATCTCAGTCTTCTCTTGGTCTGCCACAGCAGGACTCGATTCTCACACGGATAGAAGGGAAGTCTCTCAAACTAAGTTAAGCCTACGAGTGCACAGAAGTAGAAGCAACGACCAACACGATCAAAACCTCAAGTAGAGGTTAACGGTTACGGCCCCGTCCACGGAGGGCGTAGAAGTAGAGAAGAGCGAATAGATAACTCAGAACAACCGCTGCGAACTTTCCTAAGGACCAGCGCCCAGGAGTGAAGAGGAGGATGGTTCCTATTCCGAGGGAGATAAAAGCCATCCCTGAAGCAGCCTGCCGCAGACCCCTCTCGCCGGCAAAGGCAGCAACCAGAGGAGCCAAGAGAGCTGGAATGAGGAAGGTCGCCCCCATAAGGCGGAGAGCCCACATCAACTCATTGGTAATACTCGAAGTTGGATACCCAAAGGACTCCGCTACTGAAGAAGGGCGGATAATCAAGGCAATGCCGGCAAAGAAGAATAAGGTCGCGGCGATTCGCAGTACCAGGGCTGCACGACGGAGAAGCATGGGGTTTAGCCTGCAAAATCTTCTGGGTTGATCTGCTCCAAAAATTCTCTAAAGCGCTCGACCTCTTCATTTGCCTGGGAGGCATCCTCACTCGGCATCTCAATGCCGGCTTCGGCAAATAACTCCTCCGTTGCCAATATATTGCTCTGCGTTCTCAGGGCCAGGGCTATTGCGTCCGAGGGTCGGGCTGAAACGAGAAGTTCTTGGTTGGTTGAATTTCGGAGAAGGAGATTGGCATAGAAGACCCCGTCACGTAACTCGGTGAGGTGTACTGCCGTCAGGGTTCCGTCCAAAGTTTCAACTAGTTCCTTCATCAGATCGTGAGTAAGAGGACGAGGAGGAATCACTCCCTGCTGAGCGAATGCGATCGCCGTTGCTTCGACTGCGCCGACCCAGATGGGCAGAAAACGCGTGCCTTCTCTCTCTTTAAGCAAGATGATGGGTTGGTTGGAAGGCATTTCAACCCGCACGCCCACAACTTCAACAAGAATCATGTCATTACCGGAGGCGATGTAATCCACCACGAACCAGCGCGGCGTGAAGGCGGACCGAGAGAGCAGCAATTTCTCGTTGAACTTCCTCTGCTCGCGCTCTGGCTTCTGAGCTCTTCTGACGAGTCAGGGGCGTGATTACTTGTTCGATTAGACCGATCTCACGATCAGCTGCGGATTTAAAAGAACGTAGATGCCGAGGTTCAATTCCAAAACCAGCCATTTCAGTGACCGCGCGGGCAATTGCTAACGCATCTCCGTCATAATGGCGCCCGCGTGGCGCAATCAATCCATACGACTCAAGCTCGACAAGTTGCTCCTCAATGACACCGCTTGCTTTGAGAAGCTCATCACGCGAAAGTCGAAGATCACTCCCCTCAGCAAAATTGGCTGGAGCAAGTTCGCCGTCAATTGTCGCAAGTCGCGGAACTGGAGATCCGCCGGAAGTTTGAGCAGGTTGTAGCCCTCGATCGAGTGCATCGAGATTCTCTTTAATGACGCGAAGCGGGAGGTATTGATCTCTCTGTGCAAGTAGGACATACCGCAACCTCTCCAGATCAGAATTTGAAAATTTACGATAACCCGATGGAGTGCGTTGGGGTTCGATTAGACCTTCCGACTCGAGGAAGCGAATTTTGGAAATCGTAATGTCAGGGAAATCTCCACGCAGCTTTCCCAGAACTTCACCAATACTCAAATATGCGCGAGCTGGAACGCTCATTTTCCCCCCCCAAAGAAGAGCATGTGAAATTTACCTATCTGTATTTCATCACCGGGTGAGAGAGTGACTTCCACCGTGGAAAATCCATTTACATATGTCCCGTTAAGACTTCCAAGATCTTTGAGATGAAAGGCTTGATCATGCAATCGAGAGACGATGGCATGCTTTCGCGAGACGGTCACGTCATCGAGAAAGACTTCGCTCTCCGGAGAGCGTCCGATACTCGCAACATCGGTGAGTAAAAACCGCGCACCCTTACTGGG
>JACPZY010000046.1 GCA_016195215.1 Actinomycetota bacterium
CGGCGGACAATTACTTCAACCTGGTGTTCTATGTAGTAACGAACAAACTCATCTAAGCGAAGGGTGCGGGGGACTCCGTCGACAAGCGCCAACATATTTGCACCAAAGGTGTCCTGAAGTTGTGTCTGCTTATAGAGATTGTTTAAAACAACTTTTGGAATGGCATCATTTCGAAGAACAACAACAAGGCGTTGTCCCAACCGCTCGTTTCCCTCATCGCGAACATCCGCGATTCCCTTAATCTTCCCATCTTTAACAAGTTCGGCGATCTTCAATGCTAGGTTGTCTGGATTAACTTGGTATGGCAACTCGGTCACTACCAAACATGCGCGTCTATTGATCTCTTCAACATTCACAACCGCGCGCATGGTGATAGAGCCGCGCCCAGTTCGGTAGGCATCTTCGATCCCAGTGCGTCCCACAATCAGTGCCCGAGTTGGGAAATCGGGACCTTTGACTATTTTTAAAAGATGAGAAAGCAGTTCCTCGGACTTTACTTCTGGGTGTTCGAGAGCCCAGATAACTCCTTCTGCAATTTCACGAAGGTTGTGGGGTGGGATATTTGTAGCCATTCCCACTGCAATCCCAGCACTTCCATTAACCAGTAAGTTGGGGAATCTGCTTGGTAAAACATCTGGTTCTTGAGATCGACCGTCATAGTTTGGGGAGAAGTTGACCGTATCTTCATCGATATCCCGCATCATCTCCATAGCGATTGGTGATAAGCGCGCTTCTGTATAGCGCATTGCAGCCGCTGGATCATTGCCGGGAGAGCCAAAGTTACCGTTGCCATCTACGAGGGGGTATCGGAGAGACCATGGTTGGGCCAATCGAACAACAGTGTCATAGATAGCAGTATCACCATGGGGGTGGTAATTACCCATCACATCTCCAACGATACGAGATGACTTGTAGTAACCCTTATCGGGACGGTAACCACCGTCATACATTGCATAGAGAACGCGACGGTGAACCGGCTTTAGTCCATCGCGCACATCTGGTAGAGCACGGCCGACGATAACGCTCATCGCATAATCGAGATAAGAGCGAGCCATCTCAACTTGGAGATCGACAACTTCTATCCGATCAAAATCTTTACTGAGTTCGTCCATTTTTACCTATCTGCCAATCTACTTTAAGTAGTCTCTTAGATATCCAGAAAGCGAACGTCTTTGGCGTTTCGCTGAATGAAGTTACGGCGCTGTTCTACATCTTCACCCATAAGAACAGAGAAGAGGTCATCAGCTGCCGCGGCATCGTCAAGGCCGACTTTGATGAGCACGCGATGGTGTGGATCCATCGTTGTATCCCAGAGTTCCTTCGCGGGCATCTCGCCAAGGCCTTTAAAGCGCTGGATACCATCCTCTTTTGGAAGACGTTTTCCTGCATCGATCCCGATCCTGATAAATCCATCCCGTTCGCGGTCAGAGAATGCGTACTGCACTGGCTCTTTGCCTCCCCACTTCAGCTTATAAAGTGGCGGCTGCGCCAGATAAACAAACCCCTGCTCAATGAGCGGACGCATAAATCTAAATAGCAGTGTTAGAAGAAGGGTTCGAATGTGCTGTCCGTCAACGTCGGCATCCGCCATCAGAATAATTTTGTGATAGCGCAACTTCGCAATATCGAAATCATCATGGACACCAGTACCAAGGGCGGTAATCAGTGCCTGGACTTCATTATTTTGAAGTACGCGGTCGATACGTGACTTTTCAACGTTGAGAATTTTTCCTCGAATAGGTAGAACAGCTTGGTAGCGCGAGTCACGTCCGCCTTTTGTTGACCCGCCGGCCGAATCACCCTCAACTATATAAAGTTCGCACTTTTCAGGATCGGTCCATTGGCAATCCGCCAACTTTCCTGGCATTCCTCGGCCTTCCAGTAGGCCTTTTCGATTACGTGAGAGGTCTCGAGCTTTTCTAGCCGCAACACGTGCTGCAGCCGCATCAATGCTCTTGCGAAGAATATCTTTACCTTCACTTGGATTCTTTTCAAACCAAGATGTGAGTTCTTCGTTTATCGTTTTCTGTGTGAAAGATTTTACATTTGTGTTTCCAAGTTTTGTTTTTGTCTGGCCTTCAAATTGAGGCTCAGCGAGTTTGATTGAGACGATCGCTGTTAGTCCCTCGCGGACGTCGTCTCCGGTAAGACGATCTTCTCTCTTGCGGATGAAACCCCACTCTTCGCCAAATTTATTGACAATGGATGTAAGCGCCGTTCTAAACCCTTCTTCGTGCGTTCCGCCTTCTTGGGTATTGATTGTATTTGCGAAGGTATAAACCGACTCAGAAAATCCAGCGTTCCATTGCATTGAAATCTCTAACGACATCTTGCTCGCTTTATCTTCGGTAGAGAAAGCAATAATGGATTTATGGATCTGCCCTCGAGTCGAATTTAGGTGCCGCACAAAATCGGTAATTCCATCTTCGTAGTGGTAGCGAACATAAAGAGGTTCGCCTTTTTCGTCAACGTGGCCAGGCCGCTCGTCGGCTAGAGTGATTGTTAATCCACTGTTGAGAAATGCCATCTCACGAAGACGCGCAGAGAGAATCTCAAAAGAGAAATCTGTGGTTTCGAAAATATCAACGGAGGGCCAGAAGCGAACTGTTGTTCCTGTGCGAGTTGACACTTCGCCTTTTGCTACAGGGGCGGTCGGGACACCTAATTTGTAATCCTGGCTCCAGACAAAGCCATCGCGGTAGACACGGACTGAAAGATCCGAGCTCAAAGCGTTAACGACTGAGATACCAACTCCGTGCAATCCGCCTGAGACCGAATATCCGCTATCTCCAAATTTTCCACCAGCGTGGAGAACGGTCATGACCACTTCAAGTGCTGGCTTCTTCTCAACCGGATGGATATCTACGGGGATACCTCGGCCGTTATCGACGACCTGAAGGCTTCCATCAGCCATGAGAGTGATGTTGATCTCCGTGCAGTAGCCCGCTAGCGCCTCGTCCACGGAGTTGTCGACGACCTCATAAACAAGGTGGTGGAGGCCGCGCTCGCCAGTAGAGCCGATATACATACTTGGACGCTTCCGGACGGCTGCAAGTCCCTCCAGAACTGTGATGGAACTAGCGTCGTAACTGCCTCTCTTAACCGGCACGAAACTCCCTTTTTACTCTGTTAGCCTAAACTTGCCTTGCGCTAACCCAGCCTCACTTGAGGAAAAGGGCTCCAGCGGCCTTCCAGAGAGTTTATCCCTTGAAGTACCCGCTCATCCTACCTTGAAATTGGAATCTATGTAGCGTAAATAAGCCTTAGGGGCGGCCTTAGGGGCGAGAAATAAGGAGGTATGAAGGGGTTCCTCTTAGAAGTTGCTTTCTTCCCTCTTTAACCGTATGTATCCCGTGGACCGCGGGCCCCGCGAATTGTCCGGATTCCCTTCTTCCAAGAAGGTCCTTGGGGTCCTATAACAGAGATTGATTCGACCAGGGCACCTGGGGCGCTTCTCTGAATCGTACTAAGGAGTTGGGGCCCAATGAGGCGTAGCTGTGTGGCCCAGGCGGTGGATGTGGATTGAATAGTTAGGACGCCATCGAGGAGGGATATGGGGTTGGCATGGAGTGAAATTTCGTTGCCCACAATCTCTTCCCATGTGGAGAAAAGATTGCCTTCCGCAATTCCTGTATCCCAATTTCGATCGGTAACGAGATTGTCAAGAAGATCTTTTAGCAGTTGAGGGTCTGAGGTGTTACTGCTCTCTCGCACTTCTCTCTTTTGAGATCTCTTTCCTCTCTCTCCGGTTTGGAAAGATCGGAAGAGGTCTAAAGCTAGGTCACGTTTTGCCACTAACTTCTCACTTCTGTCACTCGTCCACCTTGGATATATAGGCGTTGAGTATCTAAACCAATGGGTAGATCACCTTCGACCGCCGCTGTAATGATCGTCTGTTCGGCAAGCTGTGTTGCCTTCATTAATTGAGTTCTCCTGAAGGTATCTAGCTCTGAGAAGACATCATCAAGAATTAGTATTGGTTCTGCTCCCTCATTTTGCAAGAGGTTGAAGGCGCCTAAACGTAAAGAGATTGCCACCGACCATGATTCCCCATGGCTTGCATATCCTTTTGCTGGAAATTCACCTAATTGTAAATGAAGATCGTCCCTGTGGGGGCCAACTAGGGTCACGCCACGTTCAACCTCTTGGTATTGAACATCTTGTAAACGTAGAGCCAGAATCTCTTTATTCTCTTCCAAGTTGTTGGAAAGTCCGTCTGTCGAGGATTTATATGAGATGGCCATGGGGCGAACTTCATTTAAATTAGCGTAGTTCTCTGCAGCCCAGGGGTTGAGTAGTTGGCTGAGAATTATCCGTTCGGTGGTTAATACCGCACCAATTGAAAGAAGTTGTTCATTCCAAGGGATGAGTGCGCTCTGCGGCGCCCTGGTCTTCAATAAAGCATTACGTTGTTTAACGACGCGGTCGTAATCTGCTATGACACCAGCTAGGCGGGGTGATCTTGTTATCAGTAAGCGGTCCAAGAAATCTCTGCGTATTGATGGGTCGCCACGCACCAGATCCAGATCCTCTGGAGAGAAGTAGACGCTTTGGCAGGCACCTAAAATTTCTCTCTGGCTTCTGACTGGATTCTGGTTCAATCGAGCGCGGTTGGCTCTTTGAATATTGATTTCGAGATCTACTTGGAGTTTACGGTCTTCTCGTTCGATTTCAGCTCGAATAATAGCTTGGTCTGCGCCAAGGCGAATGAGTGGCTGGTTCTGTGCGACGCGATGAGAGGTTAAAAAAGATAGATAAATAACAGCTTCAGCGATATTGGTCTTTCCGGAGCCATTGTCGCCAATAAATGTCGTTGCGCCAGGTTTGAAAGACAAGTCTAATTGGTCGTAAGACCTAAAATCTCTGAGAGAAAGTTGGTTTATTCGCATTCATTTATGAGGCGTAGCGCATCGGCATAAGTAAATAACGGTAGTTTTCGATTGGCTCACTGCTGAGCTCGGCTTTTCCCATAAGAATCGCTGGTTTATTAGAACCAGTGAAGGAGATTTGAACATAGGGCGTTCCAACTGCTTGAAGACCGTCGGCAAGAAAGACAGGGTTGAAAGCGATATCAATAGGCTCACCTGTAAGCGAAATTTCAAGTGCTTCAGTAGCTTGCGCTTCTTCTCCCGCTCCAGCCTCTAACTCTAAAGTTGAATCTGTAAAAGAGAGCCTAAGTGGAACTGTTTTATCGGTTACGAGAGCCACTCTTCGAACTGAATCTAGAAACTGTGCTACCTCAACTACCGCCGTTGTTGTTATGTTCTGGGGCAGTAAGTGTCGATATGGAGGAAAAGTTCCGTCTAACATTCTAGAAGTCATAGATTTACCATCGCTCACAAATCCAGCCAACCTGTCATGGGATGTTAGTCCTGTGAGTGAGAGGGAAACATTTTTTGTCCCGGTTAATGATTTGGTTGCGTCAGCCAGAGTGCGCGCACGCAAAAGCGCAGCAGTCTCTAGATTGGGTTGGGTTGCCTGCCATTGAACTTCGCGTACTGCTAGGCGGTATCTATCTGTCGCGGCTAAAGTCATTGTGTCTTGATTTATCTCCACATGTATTCCCGTGAGGGTCGGAAGCGAGTCATCGCGGCCGGCCGCTATGGCTACCTGAGCAACTGCCGTCGCTAAAACATCGCTAGCGATAATTCCTGTTGCCTCAGGAATCTCTGGAAGGTTTGGGTAGTCATTTAAAGAGAGTGTGGGCAAAGTAAATTTCGCCGTTCCTGAAGTTACAAGAACCCGCGATCCATCTAATTGGACGGTTACAGGTTTATTCGGAAGAGCTCGTGAAATTTCAGCAAGAAGTTTTCCAGGAACTAGCACTTTACCGCTCTGGCTTACATCAGCCGCGAAATTAGATTTACTTGAGGTTTCTAAGTCTGACCCAGAGAGGAAAACTTGGCCCTCTTCGACCTCTATAACAATGCCGAGGAGAGCGGTCATAATTGGCCGGTTTGACAGGCTCCGGGATACCCAATTAACACCATCGGCTAAAACATGTTGTTCGACGGTAAATTTCACGCCGCACCTCTCGTCTTACTTCGTAGCTCGCAAACCTCTAACCGAGGAGCGTGTGATTTAAAGTCTTTCATAAAGTTCTCCACCTTCAACCATTTAATAGATATAGATAGTCGTAGTAACCAGGGCTTTTTCTTGTGGAAAAGACCAAACGCCCAGGTGGGGCTAGGAATTTCTTTCTCCACCCTGTTGAAAACCTCTCCTTTCCTCTGGATAGTAGAGAACCCCCTCTTATTTAAACGAGAAGAAGAGAGGCTCTTCTAGGTGAAAACCTCAAATAACCCACAAGAAAGCGGAATTCATCCACAGTTATCCACAACTTTTACACATCCTGGGGGTAAATACTTTTAAATAGGACATCTCGACCAAATCACCCATTTTTGGTCTGTTGTTTAATCCGGTTGGTGAGCTCAGTGACTTGGTTATATATCGAACGACGCTCAGCCATTAACTGACGGATCTTCCGGTCGGCGTGCATCACGGTTGTGTGGTCACGGCCTCCGAAAAGCTGCCCAATCTTAGGCAGGGATAGTTCGGTTAACTCCCGGCAGAGATACATCGCGATCTGTCTGGCATTTACCAAAACTCGAGATCGAGAGGTTCCGCAAAGGTCGTCCAATGTCAGGCTGAAGTAGGCCGCCGTTTGAGCCATAATCGTCGCGCTTGTGATTTCTAAAGAGGATTCATTTGGGATTAAATCTTTAAGAACAATTTCCGCCAACGAGAGATCAACGCCTTGTCGGTTGAGACTGGCGAAGGCAGTGACGCGGATGAGAGCACCTTCTAGTTCGCGAATATTTGTCGAGATCTTACTGGCGATATATTCAAGAACATCGTCAGGAGCATTCAATTTATCCTGGGCTGCTTTTTTACGGAGGATTGCGATACGTGTTTCTAATTCAGGTGGTTGAATATCGGTGATTAAACCCCACTCGAACCGGCTTCTCAATCGATCTTCTAGGGTTGTTAGCTGCTTGGGAGGTCGATCACTAGAGATAACTATCTGTTTATTAGCGTTATAAAGCGTATTAAAAGTATGGAAAAACTCTTCCTGTGTCCGCTCTTTATTCTCTAAAAATTGAATATCATCAACAAGTAGCACGTCTAAATCTCGATATCGCCTCTGGAAAGCAGAAGCTTTGTCATCACGGATAGAGTTAATAAAATCATTGGTAAATTCCTCGCTTGAGACATATCGAACCCGAACGCTTCCATATAACTCTTTGGCGTAAGCACCAATCGCATGAAGAAGATGGGTCTTTCCCAACCCAGATTCACCATAAATAAAAAGCGGGTTGTACGCCTTAGCAGGAGCTTCTGCCACCGCGACGGCAGCAGCATGAGCGAAACGGTTGGAGGCGCCGATAACGAAAGTCTCAAAAATGTACCGTGGGTTTAATTGTGAAACTTCATTGCTTGTTTGGGGTGCCCTGTCATCTCGACCAGTGCCAACTTTTGGAGCGATAAATTCAATTTCAATCTCAGGTTCGGGTGGGTTTGGAAGTTCAAGCCCCTCATCCACCGTGACAGCGATGTTGGTCTTTTCACCGAGTTCTCGCGAGAGGACTTCACTCACCACAGTTCGCAATCGAGTTTCGAGGACATCTTTAGCAAAGGCATTTGGGGCGGCCACAAGGAGGTTGGTGATCCCGTTTCCTTTAATAAGGCCTAATGGTTTGGTCAGGGAGAGGAAAGCCCGGTGCTGGGGGGTATCAATCTCTACATCTGTAATAACTCGGGACCAGAGTGCTATGAGGTCATTTTCTACCAGGGTCATCAACCAACCTCTCGAGCGTAATCCACAATGTTATCCACAGGCTGTGCTCTAAACCCAAGGTTGAGCCTCGAGAGGCCTGTGGAGAGGTTGAAAAATAGAGGGGAATGGGAAGAAAAGCAAGTAGTTATCCACAACTATGACGACCAAATAAGAGCCTGCCCTTAAAGAGAGCCACCAGAGACTCAGTTTGACCCTGTTATCCCCAGACCTCTACCGTTACCTCCTCATTCTCATTAATTGATTCCCAGACGAATTTTCAAGGAGTTCTCATGACCAAGCGCACCTTCCAGCCGAACGTACGTCGGCGTGCGAAGAAACATGGCTTCCGCGCTCGTATGGCCACACGAGCAGGACGAGCCGTTCTTGCTGCCCGCCGCACCAAAGGTCGCACTCGAATCTCCGCGTAACACATTTTCGTGCTACCCCGTAGTGCACGGCTTACTTCGCCCAATGATTTTGCGCGAACAACAAAAAATGGTTTCCGCGCATCTAGCAAGGTTCTCGTCGTCTACCTCTATCCGACAGCGACAGAAACTCCCGCTAAGTGCGGTCTAATCATTAACAAAGGTGTGGGAGGTTCGGTGGTGCGCCATAAAGTTGCACGCAAAATTCGGCACAGACTTCATGAGCATCTTCCTCAACTTTCACCCGGATCGCTCCTTGTGGTGCGCGCCCTTCCTGGGTCGCCAAGTGCAGACATTGCAAGAGAATTATCGCAGCTCATTGCAAAAACAATTGAGAAGACTCTGGTGTCACCGTGAGAGCGCTGGCTGTCGGGCTGATTCATATTTACCAAAAGTGGATTTCACCAATGTTTCCGCCCCGTTGCAAGTATTACCCGTCTTGTTCGTCCTATGCAGCAACAGCAATTTCAACCTACGGATTGAAAGGGTTCATGATGGCGGCATGGCGACTTATCCGTTGCAATCCCTGGTCTCACGGCGGAGTCGATTATGTCCCGACAAAAAAAAGAGAAGAATCAGCTACACAGTTACCTAATGACTTTCAAATAGACCAATTAAGTGGGGGCACCACTCGATGAATTCCATCTTAAATCCCTTATATATCGCTGTTTCTTGGGTTATTATTTCAATCCATAGATTGATCTCCCCAATTTTCTCCCCCGAGAGTGGGGTTTCTTGGGCGCTCTCTATTATCGGGCTTGTAGTCTTAATTCGAATCATGCTTATCCCGCTTTTTGTAAAACAGATTAAGAGTCAGCGAGCATTGACTGCGCTACAACCTCATCTCAAAGCGATTCAGACCAAACATAAGGATGATCGACAGAAGCAATCTGAAGAGATGATGAAGCTCTACAAGGAACACAAAACCAATCCACTCGCCTCATGTTTCCCAATCTTGGCGCAGGCACCAATCTTCTTTGCTCTCTTTACCGTCCTCAACGGAATTGGCAAAAAACCTCCAGTGGCATACGGAGTGTTAACAGAAGCCGATGTTGTCAATGCCGCCCACGCGACAATCTTTGGCGCTCCAATTTCTGCAACGTTTCTAGGATCCACAAGCGGAACGGTTAAACTAGTTACAGTTTTTCTCATTGCCTTTATGTCTATCACGACGTTTACGACACAACGTCAGTTGATGATGAAGGGCATGCCAAAGATGGATTCGAGCAACAACATGATGCTGCAACAGCAGAAAATCATGCTTTACGCGTTCCCATTAATTTTCGCGGTCTCTGGGGTCAATTTCCCAATCGGAGTTTTAATCTATTGGTCGACGACCAACCTCTGGACGTGGGGTCAACAGTTCTATGTCATCAAAAGGAACCCAACTCCGGGATCTCCGGCTTACACGGAACTACAGGCGAAGAGAGCTCGAAAGAGCGAACTACCACTTTTAGAGGGCGACTCACCCGACCCGACGACCAATCCAACCGAGGCTGAATCTCCAGAGATAAAAGGGCAACGGGAGCAACCTAAAAAGCAACCTAAAAAGAAATCTAAAAAGAAACCCAAAAAGAAGAAGTGATAAAACAGACAAATAGCTTTAAAATAGAACAAACCCGACAGAAGGGTATGAGGAGTATATAATGAGCGAAATAATTGAAGAGAATGTAGAGGCAACTCTGAATGAGAATAGAGAGCCCTCTCTGATAGCCAAACTTGAGGAAGAGGGCGATATAGCTGCTGACTACCTAGAGGCGCTCCTAGATATAGCAGATTTGGATGGCGATATTGATATCGATGTCGAAAATGACCGCGCTTCCCTCGCTATCGTTGGTGGAAAACTTAACCACCTTGTTGGCGGCCAGGGTGAAGTCCTTGATGCTTTACAGGAGTTAACCCGCCTGGCTGTTCAGACTTCCACTGGAGACCGGAGTCGGCTCATGCTCGATATTGAGGGATATCGAGCCGGCCGTAAGGCTGAGCTCCGCAAAATCGCGCAAGAGAGCGCAGATGAAGTCACCTCAACGAAAAACTCCCTCAAGCTTGCGCCAATGAATGCCTTTGAGAGAAAAATTATTCATGACGCAATTCAAAGTCTTGGACTTACCAGTGAATCCGAGGGTGAAGATCCAGAGCGCTCGGTCATTATCTTCCCTAATTAACCACCCAATTGAGTGGATCTGAAGTAGATCACGTGGGTGGGGTGGGAGAGAACTCCTCTGTTTCACGTGAAACTTTAATTGAACGGTACTTTCCAGGGGCGAAAGTGGAGATCTCACGGTATGCGGCTCTCCTCATGACTGAGGGTATTGAGCGCGGATTGATTGGACCTCAAGAGAGTGAACGGATCTGGGAGCGGCATATCTTTAACTCCTTACCTGTTGCCACTTTAATTCCAGAGGGGGCATCGATCATTGATATTGGTTCAGGTGCAGGTCTGCCAGGTATCCCTCTCGCACTGGCCCGCCCAGATATCGCAATGACCTTGATTGAGCCACTTCAGAGGAGGGTTGATTTCCTCAATGAGGCGGTGGAGGGGTTAAATATCAGAGTTCTCCGCGGACGAGCTGAAGATTTTAAAATAACTGCTGATGTAGTGACAGCGCGCGCTATGGCTCCCCTGGAGAAGTTGGTGAAAATGACCCAGCACCTTGTTAAGAGAGGCGGCCTCCTCCTTGCAATCAAGGGAGAGAGAGCAGTGAGTGAGGCTCTCACCGTCAGAGGGGCCGAACTTCATGAAATTACTCTTGAAGGAATGCCTATTGGGCGGGTAATTTCCCTCCGAAAGCCTGGTTAACTAGCCCTTGTGACGGATTCACCTGAAAGATCAACGTATATTGCGCAGACCCCTCCGTCACGGTCAGTTATTGGGGTTCGCCGTCTCAGAGAGCCCTTGGCAAAACCCCCGACCTTACGTATCTTCACTGTTTCCAACCAGAAAGGTGGCGTTGGAAAGACCACAACAGCGGTAAATATCGCCGCAGCATTGGCTATGGGCGGACTACGTACTCTTGTCATTGATTTAGATCCCCAAGGCAATGCCAGCACCGCCCTGGGAGTTGAGCACCAAGTAAATGAGGGTATTTATGAGGTTCTTATGGGTGGAGTAGCCATTGAATCGGTCGTGCAGAAAGTGGCTGGTTTTCCATACCTTGATTGCATCTCATCAAATACCGCTCTTGCCCAGGCGGAGATAAATCTTGTCCCAATGGTTGCCCGTGAGCTTCGGTTGAAGGAAGCGATCGCCGAATTAATTCAGGCACGGTCCAATGCTGGAATCCCATATGACTACATTTTCATCGATTGCCCTCCAAGTCTTGGACTTCTCACCGTAAATGCCTTAGCTGCTGCGCAGGAGTTACTGATTCCGATTCAGTGCGAGTACTACGCCCTGGAGGGTCTTACCCAACTTTTAGAAACATACGCGGTTGTGCGGAAAAGACTCAACTCCGAATTGAAGTTATCAACGATTGTTTTAACGATGTTTGATGGTCGGACTCGACTCGCAAATGATGTTGCCGCTAGCGTCCGTTCACATTTTCCTAAAGAGCTGATCGATATTCCTATTCCACGTGCAGTAAGAATTTCTGAAGCACCGTCTTATGGTCAAACAGTAATGACGTACGACCCAGTTTCTCCAGGAGCGATTGCTTATATGCAAGTAGCTCGAGAAATATCAGAACGGGGCAAAGGTTTTAACTCAGATGTTATTACTGGCAACTATACAAAAGGAGAGAGTGCATGAGTGCTAAACGTGGTGGTTTAGGTACAAACCTCGATGCATTAATTCCTACCTCCTTGACGGTGGACGGTGCTGAAGTCGCGCAACAGAACGAAGTTCCGATCGATTCAATTTCTCCAAATCCTAAACAACCACGCACCTTTTTTGATGAGGATTCCTTACGCGAGCTAACTGCGTCCATTCAAGAAGTTGGGTTACTGCAACCCCCTGTTGTTCGCGAGATCTCTCGTGGCCGATACGAACTTATTATGGGAGAGCGAAGATTCCGTGCTGCGAAAGCCGCAGGTCTTACTTCGATTCCAGTAATCATTCGTCAGACGACTGACAATGAACTCTTACGAGAGGCTCTGATTGAAAACATTCACCGCAGCCAATTAAACGCCTTAGAGGAGGGCGCAGCTTACTCTCAACTGCTCAATGATTTTAATTGCACACATGATGAGCTAGCGAAAAAATTAGGTAAATCGCGCCCGCATATAACAAACACGATGCGTTTGTTAAACCTTCCTCCTTCAGTGCAGAGAAAAGTAGCGGCAGGAGTGATTTCTGCCGGACATGCCCGTGCACTCCTAGGCCTCACCGACGAGAAGGATATCGAACACCTGGCAAACAGAATTGTTTCAGAGGGTTTAAGTGTCCGCGCTATTGAAGAAATTATTGCCGCCGGACTTTCACAGGGTAAAGCGAAGAGAAGGTTAATCAACAGCGGTACGCATCTAACTGAAATTGAAGAAGAGCTTTCAGATTTCTTCGATACACGGATTGTGGTTCAGTCAGGAAAGGCCAAAGGGAAGATAGTTATAGAGTTTTCGGGAACTTCCGACTTACAGCGCATTCTCGCGCTTATAAGAAAGCGATAGATTATTTTGGTAGTTCGAAGGCGCTACTCCGTCGAGACATTTCTTCCTTCACGACTCCACTAAGCGCCTTGACGCCCTCTCGAATCCTTTCGGGGGTTGGATGGCAGTACGACAGACGCATTGCCCAACTGCCGAAGCCGTCTGCATAAAACGCAGTTCCGGGTACATAAGCAACTTTTGCAACGATTGCCTTCGGCATCATTAGCTTCGTGTCAATTTCTGGCGGTAAGTTCACCCAGACATAAAAGCCGCCGCCAGGTCTGGTCCACACTGCTGCCGGTGGGAAGAATTCTTCGAGCGATTCAAGCATCGCATCACGTCGAACTTTGTAGAGCTCGCAGAATGAAGCAATTTGATTGCGCCATGGTTGGTCGGCTAGATAACTTGAAATAGTAAGTTGCGTAAAATTCGACGGGCAGAGAATTGACGACTCGCTCGCAACTACCAATTTTTCCTTCAGTGACGGTGGGACGAGAGCCCAGCCCACTCGAAGACCCGCAGCGATAGTTTTTGAAAAGGAACCAAGATAAATAACATTCTCTGTATCTTCTGCCCTCATCGCATTGGGTGATGGACGATCGAAACCAAGGAGACCATATGGATTATCTTCAACCACAAATATTTGTTCCTCGCGACAGATCTCAAGGATCTCAGTTCGACGATCAGCTGGTAGCAGTACTCCCGTTGGATTTTGATAATTTGGAATCAAATAAAGAAATTTAATTTTATGTCCAGTTGCGCGTACAGAACTAATTGCCTGACGGAGCGCTTCTGGGACTAGACCTTGACTATCAAGTTCGACATGTACGACCTGCGCTTCGTACTGGCGAAATGTGCCGAGGGCACCGACATATGAAGGTGCCTCTACTACGACAACATCACCAGGATCAATAAAAATACGGGAAATGAGGTCAAGGGCTTGTTGTGATCCAGTTGTGACGATTACATCGTCAGGATTGGCTCGAATACCCTCCAGGGCCATTACTTCACAAATCTGCTCACGCAATTTCGGATGTCCCTGGCCGCTTCCATATTGCAACGCTTCTGCACCGTTTGTAAGAATTAACTCGTTCAGGACCGAAGCCATCATTTCCATTGGCAGCGCCGATAGGTTGGGCATACCACCAGCCAGGGAGACAATTTCTGGGCGAGATGCCACTGCAAATAGTGAGCGGATCTCACTCGCTTGCATTCCGGCGGCGCGGGATGCAAAGCGCTTCTCGAGGTACTGAGGATCACCAGATTGATAGCGAGCAGTGGAGTTGGGCATTCCTCAAGTCTCCCACACTCAGTAGGCCAGACGGCGGCCCATACCACTTACCTACGGATACCGGCCTTTCGAAGATCGGAGATTCGCAGAGTCCCAGTCTTGGCATCGTCTTCAGATGCGAGATAAAGGCGTTGAATTGCAATCACTATTGCCTCGGCGATAACGTCGCGGAAATCGGTACGTCCTAGACGGGCCGCGTCTCCCATGTTAGTCAGATAACCAATATCAATACGGACGGTTGGCGACTTAGTTAATCTCAATAAATCCCATGTTTTGGGATGGGTGCGGCAATTGAGAAGATCTGTACGAGCACAAATCTCCCGCTGTACAAGGGAGGCAAAACGCTCTCCGACGACGGAGTGAACTCCGTGTGTTTGGCTCCCGTAGTAGTAGGTAGCAACGCCATGTGCATTCTCATTCCTGTAGGAATCCGAATGGAAGGAGAGAATGAGATCAGCCCCGGCTTGGTTTGCGAAAGCAATTCGCTCTATCTCGCTCGGTGAGTTCTGGGCGCCACGTGTCAAGAAGACACTAACTCCAAGAGCCAGAAGACGCCCCTCTAGTCTCTGCGCAATGTCGTAAACGATGACGGACTCTTCCGCACCGTGGGCACAAATTCCTAGATCTGTTCCACCGCAACTTGGGTCCAGGACAATAACTTTATTTGCAAGCGAAGGCCCTCGATCACGCTGCAAGGCACTTTCGCGAAGGATCGAAGGAGTTCCACCCGAGACGGTCCTTGTGAGTCGAATGAGCGCCGTGATGGTCGCTGGTCCACATTTTCCATCGCTTACTACGCCAACTGATTTTTGAAATTCACGAACAGCGTTCTCCGTTTTAACTCCATAAACACCGTCGACGCGACCGCAATCAAATCCCATATCTGTAAGTCGTGCTTGAAGTGTGGCGATATCGTCACCTCGAAGCAATGGCAACTTTTGAAGGTAGAGAGAGCGATCACCTAGTTTCCACTGTGCTTCCTCTAAGGCGCTTAGTGTGACTGAGTTGATCACTCCCGTTACATCGAGTCCGCGATTCTGTTGGAATGTGCGAATTGCATTAAGAACGGTTTCGTTCACAGAGAGAGGGTGCGTACCTAAAAGGCCCAGGCGATTAAGAATATTTATAACGTGAGTTGCGTCATCACCAGTGGAGTCCTTGTCGATCGTACGATCATCCATTCTAGCTACCTCAACTCACTAAAGTACTGATCTAGCGACTGGATTAATCTTAGAGAAAATCCGCAAGTTCCTTGAGAAGAGCTGGCTTTGGTTTAGCTCCGATAATTGATTTAACAACTTCTCCATTAACAAAAACACTGAGCGTCGGAAGTGAAGTAATTCCATACTTGATGGCGATCCGAGATTCCTCATCCGTATTCAATTTAACAACTTTCAACTTGCCGGTCTGCTCCCTTGAAATTTCCTCAAGGATGGGGGCGACTGCGCGGCATGGTCCGCACCACTCGGCCCAAAAATCAACGAGAACGGGTGTTGAACTTTGCAAAACCTCTGTATCGAAAGTTGAGGTTGTTACTTCTAGCATGCTAGCCATTCTTCTTCCTCTCGAGTTTTCCAATCACTTAGAGTACTGGTGCATATCTCATCTTGTCTGATCGAAACCAAGCACTCATCCGTGCGCGAGGTAGCCCTCTGCGTCCAGAGCTGCCTGACAACCGGATCCGGCAGCAGTTATTGCCTGGCGGTATGTGTGGTCGACCAAATCGCCACAAGCGAAAACACCTTCTTGATTTGTGAGAGTCGATCTGCCAATCACTTCAACGTAGCCTTGAGCATCAGTGTTGATCTGCCCCTTGATCAATTCACTTCTAGGATCGTGTCCAATTGCAACGAACAATCCAGAGAATGCTCGCGTTGAAAGCTCCCCTGTTAAGGTATTGCGAAGCTGAAGCGAATTCACTTTATTTTCGCCGAGGACATCAACAACTTCATGATTCCATAGAAATTCGATCTTCGGATTTGCGAATGCACGCTCAGCCATAATTTTGGAGGCCCGAAGTGAGTCACGTCGATGGATGAGAACGACTTTGCTCGCAAAACGCGTGAGGAAGGTTGCTTCTTCAATGGCCGAATCACCTCCACCGACGACTGCGATCTCTTGATCGCGGAAGAAAAATCCGTCACAAGTTGCACACCAGGAGACACCTCTTCCAGAGAGTCGTTTCTCATTTGGAAGGCCAATTTCTCGAAAGGCTGACCCCATGGCAAGAATCACAGAACGTGCAAGGATGGTCTTTCCCGAGCCGTCTTTGAGGACTTTTACCTGCGGAGAAAGATCCATTTCAACAATGTCATCCGTGATAAGAGTTGTTCCAAAGCGCAGTGCCTGCTTTCGCATTGATTCCATGAGGTCTGGGCCCATAACGGCATCGGTAAAACCGGGGAAATTTTCTACCTCTGTAGTGTTCATAAGTGCGCCACCGGCGGTAACGGAGCCCTCATAAAGGACTGGGGAAAGTTGAGCCCGCGCTGCGTAGATAGCGGCCGTATAACCTGCCGGGCCGGAGCCGACGATCACTACTTCATGGACCTTCTCAGTGGAATTCATAACATCACCATAACGTCATTCTAAATGGGATTATTCCCCACTCTGCGAATTTGGCTTACGGCGGGCACGCAAGGCACGGTTGAACTGAATTGCAACTAATTCGCGTGTGACCGCAATTTCCAGGATTCCCATGGCGCGAGCAAGAAAATAGTAACCCAGAAGACTAGTAACCATAACAATGAGCAATTCGACAACTCGAACCAGCGTCGTAGAGGATGCATTGGCCCATGAAAAATATTGAGAGATGGCAAAAAGAGGCGCCATCGCCACAATGGCGGCAGTAAATAGGCGAAGGTGCTGTGAGAAGAAAGCACTTATTCGAATTTGACCGGTGTGTCTGGTTAAAAGTGCAAGGGTGACAAAGAGCCCTACAAGGTAACTTATTGAGAAGGCCAGTCCTAAGCCTACTGTGACCCATCGACTATCTAGTATGTTTAACGAGAGATACGACAGGGCGACCGAAACGATATTGATAATAAAAATGGAGAGGACCTGAGTTCTTGTATCTTCAAAGGCGTTAAATCCGCGTATCAAAATTATATTAATACTAAAGGCGACCAACCCCACTCCCAACGCAGAGAGTACATTCCCGATATAAATGGCGTCGGATTTCCCGATTCCAAAGAAAAGTACTCGGGTTATTAATGGCCCAAATAATAAAAAAGCGACACCACTGGGAATTGTGAGAACACCAACCATCTTGATTGCCCGAACGAGTTGTTCACGTACCTGATCCCGTTTTTTATCAAGGGCCAATTTTGATAAATGAGGAAGTAATGCCGTTACAAGCGAGATCGTGACTATCGAGTATGGAAGCATCATGATGAGGAATGCATTACTAAAGGGTGTAAACCCAACACCTGTTTTGATTCCCCCTTCCGAAGAGCGAACTGCCGCGCTTGTCGAGACATTCACGGTAACTAGGTAACCAAGCTGGGAAATAAGTACGTAGATGAGTGTCCAACCTGCGAGTGAGAAGGATTTACTTAACCCCTGGAATCCAAACGTTGGTCTGATCTTCATCCCAGTCCGTTTAACGACGGGTATCAGAATCAGAGCTTGAATCACGACACCAAGAGTTGTGCCCCACCCAATAAATTGAATCTCTCTGGAGGTAATTGAATCAATGGAAAGGTTTGGCGAGCGCAGAAGTACAGTCAGAAAAATTCCTATAACAATGAGGTTATTGACGATTGGAGCCCACATGAGAGGTGCAAAGGATCCTCGTGCATTTGCGACCTGTCCCAACATCGTAAATAAGCCTAGGAAGAATATTTGAGGAAGGAAGTACCGAGTGAAGTCCACGGCGAGACGGAACTCGTTCTCAAAACCAATATTAGAAAACTCTGGGGCATAAAGTTTGACGAGTGTCGGCGCGAAGAGAATGCCGAGGAGGACGAAAGCCAACAGTATTGCGCTTATGGTTGTCACCAAACGTGAAGCAAATGCGTTTCCACCGTCTTCATCGTTAAAAGAGCGAACAAGTTGGGGTACGAAAATCGCGGTGAGTGCCCCGCCAATAAGAAGATTGTAAAGAATATTCGGCATCGTATTCGCGACGTTGTAGGTATCAGCAAGAAGGGCGGTACCGAGAACAGCGACAACCAAAATATTTCTTATAAATCCGGTTAACCGAGAGAAAATTGTTCCCAGCGCCATAACGCTGGAAGCATGGAATAAGTCGGCCGGCTTCATTTGCGCGACCTTCTCACCCGGCGGATGATTTGAGCAAGGGCGGCAATGAGAAGGAGTATCGCCGCGCCGCTCGTGAACCATGCCACGGCTGGGCTGATCACTGAGAGATCAAGTGTGAGAATCACGGAATCACCCACAGAGCCTCCAGCAGCATTCTTAAACTGGGCTAGAACGGCAGTTGAGCCAGGTGCCACGACAGTAAAAGGAACTGCAAGTTGAGTTTTGGAATTTGCTGGCAGGACAATCTGTTTATCTCCCACCGCATGTATTCGAAAATTCAATGGAGTGAGTTGGAGCGAGACTGTCACAGGCGCCCCAAAGTCATTTACGAGAGTGATTGGGACTTGTTCGTATTGAGATGTTAAACGGTATTTCCCGGGCACAATTCTGAGCTTGTGGTTCGCTTTGGTTACCGCCTCATCGGCATTCGTTGCGAAATAGATCTGACTTTCCTTACTTAACCCCGAAGAGAGCAAGTAGCTTAATTTTGAACGGAGCTGATCCAATTGCTCGGCCGGGACAACCGTTGAAAGTAAAGCAATGGCGCGTCGATTTGTCGTGTAGGAGAGGGTGGTGTCCGGTGACACAACCGTCCTTGCCGAGTACCAGCGAAAATTCTTATTGATGCCAATCTCGCGACCAAGCGCGAGAGTTAGTCGTAACTGGCTCGTCTGGTAGTAATAAGCAAGTTCGTTAGGCGCCAGGCGTTTAACCATCGAAATATCGGGATGCCCATACGGCAGCGCAAATATTGGATCTGTTGCGCTAATGAGTTTAAGTTCAGCGATCCAATCCTGAGCCACTGGATTATTTTTCGCCAGGGATGAAATTTCTTCAATGAGTGCTGCGTCAATCATCCATCTTCTTGGCTGCGGTGCTGGGTTAAAGATTAATTGTCCAAGGTGTCCGTTTGGCAGTAATGATGTAGATAGTTCATTGTCGAGGGATACTCCAAGGAGGTCGGCATGTGGAGAATCGAGAAGAATGATTGTGTTACTTACTGCGGCAGCCGATGGCGATAAAAAGATCACGGAGGGGAGCAGGAGGAAGATTGCAAGCGTGATGGCCCTTAAGTGCCTTCTCATGCGTGTAGATCTCCGCTACGCGCAATTAATTTCTTCTCGTCAGAGTAGGCCAGGCGCTCGATAATTTCATGGAGTGGGAACCAGGCCACTTCATCGACTTCGCTCACTTGAGGGGCGAGAATTCCGCCGGCCTCTCGGAAAAGATAATGGTGGACTGTCTTATGGATCCGTTTACCACCGGCCATGAACCAGAAATCAATTACTCCCAAAGAACGCAAAATTTGGCTTTCTATTCCCGTTTCTTCCATCACTTCACGGAGGGCAGCCTCTTCGGGACTTTCTCCGATTTCAATATGACCTTTTGGAAGAGACCAGAGTAAACGCAGGCCAGCGACATCCTTCTGGTCTATCCGACCTATAAGTAGCCCCTGAGTTCCAGAGAAATCGATGACCAAACCCCCGGCACTTACTTCATCAATCCGCTTAGCGTATGCGGAGGCCGTTCTGGCAGGTTGAGGTGTCGATTCACTTTTTAAATCTAGAGATTGGGGGGAGCGATTGGCGGGCCTTCTGCGCCGCCTCTTCTTTTTAGTACTTTCGCTGCCCGCACCAGGTGCAGGGATCATGAAGTAAGAGTACTGCTCTAGCCTTATCCATTATGACGAGAGCATTGGGTGCCGCAGGGGAAGTTGCCATTAGATCGTTAATTGAGCGGGCCCCTCTGGCGAGCTCCCTTGCCGATGCCTTTAGGGCAGAGGGGTTCCGCCTTGCTCTCGTGGGAGGTCCAGTCAGAGATGCAATCTTGGGCCGACTCGGAAATGATCTTGATTTCACAACCAATGCTCGACCCGAGGTTACGAAAAAAATTCTAAGTGGATGGGCCGAAAATGTTTGGGAGACCGGGATTGCCTTTGGAACTGTTGCTGGAAAGCGCGGCGAGACCACCGTCGAGGTAACAACGTATCGAACCGAGAGTTACGACCCCGAAAGCCGAAAGCCCGAAGTCACTTACGGGCAATCCCTCGAGGGAGACCTCTCTCGTCGAGACTTCACCGTTAATGCGATGGCGCTTGAATTGACTCAAGGCGGGCCGATCTTTATCGATCCCTTTAACGGGCTGGAAGATTTGGCAAATCGATTACTGCGAACCCCCGGCACAGTCGAAGATTCTTTCTCGGATGATCCACTTCGGATGATGCGCGCAGCTCGTTTTGCTGCGCAACTCAATTTTACCGTTGCAGATGATGTGATGAGAGCAATGAAGAATATGGCGGGAAGAATTTCAATAATTTCTGCCGAACGCGTTCGTGACGAGTTTTCAAAACTTTTACTATCGAACAATCCACGAATTGGCATTACGATGCTCGTGGAGAGTGGTTTGGCAGAAATTGTCCTTCCAGAGATTCCAAAACTAAAATTAGAAATCGACGAACACCACCACCATAAAGATGTCTACGAACATTCGCTGACCGTTCTTGAACAAGCAATCGCTCTAGAGGATCGGCTAGGTGGCCCTAATCTCGTGATTCGTTTGGCTGCCCTGCTCCACGACATCGGAAAACCAAAAACTCGAAGCCATATATCCGGGGGTGGTGTCTCTTTCCACCATCATGAAGTAGTTGGGGCTCGCCTTGCGAAAGAGCGATTAAAGGCGCTTCGATTTGACGGTGACACAATCGAAGATGTCTCTACACTTATTGCTCTCCATTTAAGATTCCACGGCTATGGTCAGGGAGAGTGGACGGACTCAGCTGTGCGACGTTACGTTCGAGATTCAGGTGATTTGCTGCAACACCTACATGTACTGACGCGAGCTGATTGCACTACCCGAAACAAACGGAAGGCCGAGTCACTCGCCGCCATTTACACGAGTTTGGAAGATCGCATCGATGTGCTCATGGACGAAGAAGAGCTCTCAAGAATCCGCCCCGACCTTGACGGTGGCGAAGTTATGAAGATCCTCAAGATTAAACCCTCTCCAGTTGTGGGTGAAGCCCTTGCCTTTCTTCTTGAGTTACGCCTTGAACACGGACCTCTTGGAAAAGAGAAGGCAACGGAAGATTTAATTAGTTGGTGGACCCAGCGGAATTAAAGCGAGAAGGTCTTAGTAAAGTAGCGAAAGTCAGCAGAAATGCGGCTGAAATTAAGAGAATAACGAGTGCCGACTCACCAGATACGGGGAGTATCAGCGCGGCAAGTACCGCCCCCGTGACGATAGCTGCGTTCACCAAGACGTCGTACACCGCGAAAACTCGGCCACGGTAATAATCATTAATTCTTGCTTGAACAAGGGCATCGTTTGTTACCTTTAAACTCTGTCCAAAAAAACTGGTGAGAAAGGCAGCAATATAAAGTGTCACTGGAGCTACGGCTAAGAGTAGGACGAGGGGCGATAGGGAACTGCCAGCCATCATAAATCTGATCCATTGGTATCTTCCGTACCTATCGACGCCAATAGGTGCAACAAGAGCGCCGCACATAATGCCAACTCCAGCGATGGAGAGGGCTACAGCAACGCCGGAGAGTCCAGAGCTAGGGTCATTCGTTGGATGAAATGTATTTCGTTCTAACAAGAGCGCGACGAGGACGAGTGAAGTGAGACCACCCCTCTGAATTGCGGTAGCGCATATTCCTCGGGCAGCGTCCTTGTTTTTGAGGAGAAAATTGAATCCCTCGCGCATTTCCTTTATACCCTGACCGAAACTTGCCTCGCTCCGTTCATGATCCAACGGGCCGATTTCATTCCGTTTGAGACGGAGGGCAAGAAGTGAAACTATGAAGTATCCCGTTGCTGCCATGAGAACCAGAAGTGCGTCTGCGTGATTGGCATTGAGAAAGGTCTCATCAATTTTTCGTAGGCCGAATCCCGCCCCACCGCCTAGAACTACCCATATTGAACCGCCCGTCACTGCCATTGCATTTGCAGAAATGAGCGAGTGTGGATCTACAAGGAGAGGCAATCCGGCAGATAATCCGGCGAGAATCAGTCGATTAATTCCAAAGGCGGCCAGAACTGCAACCGTTAATTCAACACCATTCCTTCCTTGGAAGATAAGAATGGAGACCAGAAGGAGATCACCAGCACGCAACAGGTTTGCAAAGAGGAGGGCGCGCTGGCGTGAAACACGATCCAGCACCGTCCCCACAAACGGACCAATGATCGAATATGGCAGAAGTACGACGGCGAAGGCGAGCGCCGCGCTGAGGGCATTTGCTTGGCGCTCTGGAGAGAAGAGAATGAAGGAGGCGAGCGCACTTTGGAACAACCCATCGACTGCCTGTCCACTCCAACGGAGCAGAAAGAGCCGAGAGAGTCTTGGGTGGCGCAAGAGTCCCAGGAAACTCAGACCAGGCATGTTGGAAGAGTAGTTTCTTTAACTTCATTAGTCTCGTTATTCTTTCCGTTGTGAATTCGAAACGCGCCTACGTTGATTACACATTGGATAAGCGCGCCACCTTGATGGCTCTCTACCGCGGAACGGTAGATGCCTGCGACGCAGACCCCTATCTTCTAATGGCTGCCAAGTTTCACGGGGTACGTGTCGCGCGAGCTTGTCCGGTCTGTAAGAAGGGCTCTCTCGTGGAATTGAGGTACACCTTTGGAGACCAATTAGGGCAATATTCTGGGCGAATCAAGTCAGATAAAGAATTGGCCGAGATGGAGAAAGAATTCGGCGAATTTCGTGTCTATATTGTGGAGGTCTGCCGAGATTGTTCTTGGAATCATCTGTGTGCCTCGTATCTCCTGGGTGACGGTATTGCCCGAAAAGCGCCGAGGAAGCAGCGCACTTTAGAAGATGAGGATTGGGTTAAGCGGTAACCTTCACGCGTGCTACGTAAAATCCTATTCCGATCCGCCATTTTTATTGGCGGGTTGGGCTTCATTACCCTAGCGACCATTTTCGCGGTTGCTTATTTCACTGTAAGCATCCCCAACCCGAATTCCTACGTCAATACCCAGGCCACGATCATCCAATATTCCAATGGCGTTGAGATTGGGCGCCTTGGTGCCCAGAATCGAACGATCGTTCCACTAGCCAAAATTCCACTTAATGTCCGCCGTGCAGTTCTCTCTGCGGAAGATCGAAACTTCTATTCCGAACGTGCATTCAGCGTGTCGGGCATCATGCGCGCAGTTATAAATAATGTACGAGGAGGAGCGCTGCAGGGTGGTTCAACAATTACTCAGCAGTATGCAAAGACTGCTTTTCTCACCCCTGCTAGAAATCTCCAACGTAAGGTAAAAGAACTCGTGATCTCCATCAAGTTGGAGCAGCAATTGTCTAAAGATCAAATCTTAGAGAATTATCTCAACACTATTTACTTTGGACGTGGTTCATACGGGGTGGAAACGGCCGCGCAGCAGTACTTCAACAGGAGTGTAGATCAGTTAACACTGGCTCAGGCAGCAGTGGTAGCTAGCATCTTGCGATCGCCTGGTTACTACGACCCTCAGTATTCAAAGGCGAACGTTGAACGTTTACATAACCGATTTAGTTATGTGATTGCAGGTATGGTCAGCGCCAAATGGATAACAATAGAAGAAGCGGCGAAAGTTAAATTTCCAACGATTAGCCCTCCAGTGACGTCGGGATCTCTTTCGGGTCCTAAGGGTTACATTATTTCTGCGGCGCAGAAGGAATTGAATGCCCTTGGCTTCTCAGATCAACAACTCTTAGTCGGCGGTCTTATCGTTCGAACAACACTTGATCAGAAAGCGCAACAGTCCGCAGTAGATGCCGTCAATAAGCAGACCCCTAAGAGGGCACCGGAGAATTTACATATTGGCCTGGTTGCGATCCGTCCAGGAACGGGTGAAGTTGTTGCGCTTTATGGAGGTAAGGATTACTTGGCCCGCCAACTCAACGATGCAACACAGTCAATTGCGCTGGCCGGCTCAACATTTAAGCCGTTTGCCTTAATCGCTGGGCTTGAACAAGGAATTCCGCTGACTTCAGTATGGAATGGAAATTCGCCGCAAGTATTTGATGATGCTGGCAAACCGTACCCAGTATCGAATTATGGAAATGAAAAGTGGGGACAAGTAAGCCTGCTCAAGGCAACCGCCCACTCGGTTAATACCGTCTTCGTTCCACTCGGAATTGAAGTGGGTCCGTTAAAAGTGGTCGACGCGGCACGGCGTGCGGGAATTCCCACGAATGTTGCGATGATGCCCACCCCCTCCGTCGTGCTAGGGGCCGCTAGCCCACGAGTCATAGATGTGGCTTCGGCATATGCAACATTTGCCGCGCAAGGCGTCTATTCCAAGCCATTTCTCGTAAGTGAGGTGCAGGGATCAAATAAGGGAATCCTGTATCAGGCGCGCCCTCAAGGCCAGGAAGTCTTCTCAAAAGATGTGATGGCAGATCTCACTTATGCGCTCCAACAGGTGGTTAAGAACGGAACCGGTACATTTGGAACACAAGGTTTTGGTCGCCCTGCCGCCGGCAAGACTGGCACAAGTGAGCAAAATGCCTCGGCCTGGTTTAGCGGATACACCCCGCAACTCGCGGCATCTGTCGCCTTCTTTAGAGACACCGCCTCACAGACTCTTAATGGTATCGGCGGACTTAATTCTGTAACGGGCGGAACTTTTCCTGCGAAAATGTGGACCGCCTTTATGAAAGGCGCGCTCGCCGGTCAGAAAATATTACCATTTCCCGCCCCAGTGAATATCGGTGGAACCGAACCAATAGTCATGTCTGGACCCACACCGACACCGACACCTATTCCAACTCTCACTTCCCCCACGACACCTTCACCTACTGATACCCCTACCATCACACCCACGCCTTAGGTTGAACTTTTGTTTCTCCAAAGATATTCAATAGTTAAGGCCCTTCTCCTGCTTGGAGTTTTAGCCAGTCTTTTATCCTTTGCTAAGTTTGATAATTGTCGCCAATCGAATTGGATCTCACC
>JACPZY010000047.1 GCA_016195215.1 Actinomycetota bacterium
GCGTAGAGCCGAAGCGGCGAGAGAGTATTCAAATGCAGTAATTGTTGAAAATTACTCGAAACTGATGGAATTCTTCTCGGAGTTGGATTTAATTGTTTTAGCTACCCCTCCGAATACACATGTGGAACAAGGAGTGGCTGCCCTAGGAGCCGGTCTAGCATTGGTAATTGACAAACCTTTTGCTCCATCGGTGGCTGAGGCCAAGCGGTTGATTTCAATTGCAGAAGCCAAATCTCTTCCGATAATGGTTTTTCAGAACCGGCGCTGGGATGGCGACTTCCTTACCTTGAAGTCTCTCATCGATGATAAAAGACTTGGCGAGGTGGTTCGTTTTGAATCTAGCTTTGAACATTACTCCCCCATCGCCAAGGACCGCTGGAAGGATCAACTAACTTCAGGGCAAGGCGGGGGCATCACATTCGATCTCGGAAGCCATCTAATAGATCAAGCCGTGCAACTTTTTGGCCCAGTCAAGGAATCCCATGCGGACATCTACACGTTACGCGACGGTGCCGGAAACGATGACTATTCGGAAATAGATTTAGTTCACGAATCAAATGTTCATTCCCATCTCACTGCCAGTCGAATCGCGAATCAGCCAAAGCCAAGATTCCGCGTGACTGGTACGAGCGGGACTTTTGTATCTTATGGCCTGGATAGCCAGGAAGCCGCTCTCGCTGCTGGAGTCAGACCGAATGATCCCAATTTTGGAGTTGCTCCAGCATCGCAAATGTGTTCCCTCTTTACTTTAAGTAATCCCAATCTTTCAGCCGAATCAATTCCGATGAAAGGTGGAAACTACGCAAAATTTTACGAAGGCGTCGCTCGAGCCGTAAGAGGCGAAGGCCCGTCACCAGTAGACGTCTCTGAAGCTCTGTATGTGGTGCAAGTAATTGAATCGTTATTTCAGAAAGAGAAATAATTAGGGTGAAATTGGTCGCGGGAGTTGATTCATCTACTCAATCTGTAAAAGTGGTCATAAGAAATGCCGAAACCGGAGAACTCGTGCGTCAAGGGCGTGCCAGCCATCCAGAGGGCACCGAAGTCAATCCGATTCATTGGTGGGAAGCCCTAAACATTGCATTTGCTGAGGCTGGTGGACTTGAGGATGTGGCAGCGATATCGATCGCAGGACAGCAGCATGGAATGATTGCCCTTGACTATCGAGGCGAAATAATCCGAGATGCTCTTCTCTGGAATGACACACGATCCGCGTCGGCTGCCGTGGATTTGGTAAGTGAAATTGGAGGAGAGGCCGAGACAGCCAGGGCGGTGGGATCTGTCTTAGTTGCTTCATTTACGGTAACAAAACTTAGGTGGGTTGCTGATAATGAACCCGGAAATGCGGCGCGAATCGCTGCGGTGGCGTTACCTCATGATTGGTTATCTTGGAAGCTATCCGGCAGTTCCGAGATCATGGATCTATTTACCGATCGGAGCGATGCTTCAGGTACCGGCTACTTTGATCCAACTACGTCGAGATACAACATGGAAATTTTTAACATGGCAATTCGGAATTCCGATAAAGAACGAAAGTTTGTTCTGCCGAAGATTATTTCACCCGATCAATTTGGTGGGAAGACTTCGGGGGGTATCTTAATCGGAGCAGGTGCGGGAGATAATGCCGCGGCCGCATTGGGGCTAATGGCCGCACCCGGCGATGTCGTGGTCTCATTGGGTACTAGCGGCACGGCATTTGCCATTTCACCAATACCAACTCAAGATTCTCACGGTGAAGTAGCAGGATTCGCGGATGCCTCGGGCCTATTTTTACCTCTGGTCTGCACTCTTAATGCGGCGCGAATTTTGGATTCGGTGGCCAAGATTTTAAATGTTTCACATGAAGAACTAGGGGAGCTTGCTCTAGCCGCTCCTGCCGGAGCCGGTGGGTTGACAATGCTTCCCTATTTTGAGGGGGAAAGAACTCCCAATCGTCCCTTTGCCACTGGTACTTTGACTGGTTTAAACATCGCAAACTCCACTCCGCGCAATTATGCGCGAGCGATGATCGAAGGGATGCTCTGCGGTTTGGCAGATGCTATTGATTCTCTAGTTCGCGAAGGCGTTGAAGTAAGGCGAATCTTCCTCATAGGGGGAGCAGCAAAAAATCCAGCGGTATCCACTATTGCCTCAGCAATATTCGGGAGGGAGATTCTACTTCCCCCTGTTGGCGAATATGTTGCCGATGGGGCTGCGCGACAGGCGGCCTGGGCACTTTCTGGTCTGAGCAATCCGCCGGATTGGGATATCGGTTCAGTTGAGAAGGTTAAATCCGAACCGACGCCTCAAGTTCTTAACAACTATCGAAAACTGCGTGATCAAACCAAGAATTGGTGAGCATTTCTTACGCTAGTTACCTTCTATTTCTCCTCGATATTCGTCTTCGAATCCTATTAAATGAATTGTGGAATTAAGGCAGACCCTGACCCTTGGCTAAATTGGCCGGGTTCAATTCCATACCACTGGGTGAAATCGCGTACCAAACACCTCCGACGCCTTGGCCATTCGTTGAACCTTTGATCGAGTCACCGATGAAGGTATAGATGGGTCTTCCATTAATCGCAATTTGTTTGGTACGGGCTAGTACCGTCACTTTTCCAGTGATACCCGTCAAAGTGGGGCGAGCTGATTTCGAAATGACGGCTGGCCAGTTGGTGAGACATCCCCCGGTACAGGCGCTGATTCCCGAATTCACCTTGTCGAGATCATAGTAATAGGCAGTCATGCCTTTCCCGTTTACGACGATCTTGCCCAACGAAGTGGTTGCAACAGAGAGAGTTGTTCCTGCTGCCGACGCAGTCGGTGCCGAACCGACGAGGGCGATCAGACTGATCACCAACCACAATTGACGGTTTATTCCAATTTTCATGGCGTGGACCTTCTTTCAAGGTATCTGTGGGAGTTGCCAGCCTCCTTTGAAGGGTTGGCCCCCGATACCTTTACAACGATGTGGAGTGGTATTTGGTTCAATTACAACGCGAGCGAGAACTAGCCGCCCCTTTCTGGAGGAAAATCAGTGAACACGGTTCTTTTTCAATTCGACGCCAATGACTACCAAGTCGCGAGCGTCCGTATTCTCGATCGTGTGTCTGGGGGTTGACTCTGCAAAGAGAACCTTCGGCAAGACGAAATCCGAGTTTGCCCGCGTATCGAGGATCGTCTCGCCGTGCTCATCGCGTCGGATGAAGTGCGATCCGGAAAGCACATACATGACGGTGGGCGTCAGATGGGTGTGGAGTGGTGTTACTTCACCTGCCGCAATGGTGGTCTCGAGTACTCGGACTTCGTCGTTCTCAAAGATGACCTTATGGTTCTCAGGGGCTACAGCCACCCCATCAAGTTCGTCGTATGTCATGAGATTCTCCTAAGGTGCGTCGGAGTTGAGTGGAAATTAGACCAAGGAAGGCTGCAGAACGAGCATCAATTTATCACCTGGCACTATTTAGAGCTTTAAGTTTAGGCCAATACGAAAACTAATTCCTAGCGCCTAGTTTCATCCATTCGGGCGCACATATGTGAAGCGCATCTCTCAATTGCGCCCTCAATTACCCAACCATCGCATGGGCGAAATGCCGCTACGATTCTGAAAGCAACCGCACTGGTTGTTCTCAGGACTGTTTGTTGGCTCTACAAAACGAAAGGCTCAATCGAAATGGAAAATGAATTCGCTCAAGATCCAGTATGCAATATGCAAGTAAAGATTTCAGAGACGGAGCTCAAAACCGAACACGACGGAAAGATGTACTACTTCTGTAGCTCGGGTTGTCAGGCAAGTTTTCTCGCCGATCCAGCTAAATACCTGTAATCAGGCAAATCGTTAATACGCCCTCCTTTCATCGATGGTTCGGGTTCGACACTCGCTATTCACGCCATAGCCTCAAGTTCAAGCGACTGATCTATTGGCACCGATCAAAGAGTTAGGGAAGTTGAGCGGGGGTCTTGGGTGAGAACCTAGGACCTCTTTCTCATTTCCATAGGGCAATTCCCGATGTGAGAAAGTTCCAGTAGCTCAGTGAAGGATGGGATTCCCAGTGCCCAGTTTCACCCTGGGGGCGCACTA
>JACPZY010000042.1 GCA_016195215.1 Actinomycetota bacterium
GCGATCGCAGCTTTAGATGCTGCGTAAGCCGCCCACCCAGGTATTGGTTGATCTTTCTGCAAGGCGGTCAAATTCACGATATAGCCACTGCTTTGTCGCTTCATAAGTTTGACGGCCCAGCGCGCGCATCGGACAGTGCCTAAAAGATTGACGTCGAGAATTTCAACCCACTGCTCATCAGTAAGTTCTGAAATAGCTTCTTTATGGTCGTATCTGGCCGCGTTATTCACGAGAACATCAAGTCCACCCCAGAGCTGATCGATATTGGTAAACATTGCATCAATATTTTCGGCCCTAGATAGATCCGCGGCATAGGCCAAATATGACTCCTCGGGCAATTGCGAGCAGGTTTCTTTCAACCCTTCCAAAGTACGCGCACAGAGAGCTACGCGATCACCGAGGGAGGCAAAGTGGATCGCAGTCGCGCGACCAATTCCACTACTCGCTCCAGTTACGAGCACTCGCCGGTTACTCATTAACGACCTACATGCCTTCTATAAAAAGTCCGATTGAGATGCGCCTCGGCTACGAGTCCTTCGATACGTTCGTCTGGACCGTTGCCACTCAGAGTCGCGCTTGCAGTGCACAACCACCAATAGAGCATCGTCTTTCCATCTACGAGAAAATTCCAAAGATAGTACGCGCGCGCCTTTGCTTGAATTCGAAATTCCACTTGACCACCAGGATGACGTACTACAACCCGCCAAGTCTGACCAATGACCATTTCTGTCGCTGGATCCAACCAGGTACGTTCTGTCGTGAATGTAATTGCATCATCCTTCACTTCGATCGTCTGTCCATTTAACGTAAGTTGCGCCCACGCTGTCTTCTTGAATGGTCGTGCCAAAACGGCGCAGGTGATCCCTTCTCCTGAAACGATAAACCAGACCACTCCTCTTCCCGAAAGAAGAGAGATGGGGTCATGGCTCGTCCCACAATGAATATGACGTTCATGAACTGCATGCGCATTGGTGATAGTAAGAGTTTGATCTTCGGTCCAGATTTGACCGGAAGCAGATCCATTGGCAATCCACCAACGATCGGCCCTCTGATCGAAACCCTCATTTGGATCGGTAAACCACATTGGTTTTGCAATCAAATCAATTGACACATCAGTGCCAACCTGCGCATGTGATCCCGAAATGGACCACGATGGTGGAGAGGCGGCATAAGTGCGCCCGGGAAATTGCCAGATGACTGATGAACCTTGCTGTCCGACTTCCGCCTTGTCCCAACTCAGATAGTCCACGCGATCCCACCCGACAGCAATGAAATCATTGTCAACTAACTCGTTAGGTGCCGAAGCATCATGTGTAATCAATAGTGTTTGATTGAGAGCAATCTGTTCTGGAAGATAACTCGCCCCCGGTATGCCTTGAATGAAATATGGAGATCCCCAGAACAGATAATCAACTCCATTATCCTGACCGCGGATGCTCCATCCGTTGTTCTCCCAGAGTTGCCGTTTTGGACCCACAACGCCGCGATAATCTACATACTCTTCTGCAGTAAGTCTCCCAGGGTTGATCATGTGGCAACGCCCACTCTTGCCAGAACCAAACGAAGGTGAGCGGCAACGGAGCTTGCAAATGCCGAAGGCAACGCGCCCGGCCACCGCTCTGTGTTACTACTGACATATTCACAGACTTCTTTCAAGCATTGCGGGTCGTCAATATCCGATACTCCTAAAGCCGCATCAATCGCAAGACCGAGATACTCAACTGCGTTACTACTCTCCTTAAGAAAGTTGGCAACCTCAAAGCCGTCAATTTTTGCTCGATGACTACAGTAAATTGTTCGAGGATCGTATTTACGCAAACGATCGATAGTCGAGAGGTACTTCTCGACATCCATGTAGTGCGGCGGCTGTAGTGCGCCCTCTCCATCAACGACACCCCAACCCATTGCTGCATCGCCGATGACGGCAGCACGGGTCTCCGAATTCCATAGAGCGAGATGTCCCTCACTATGTCCAGGAAGGTGGAGTACCTTCCATGCCTCCCCATCACCTAGTTGGAGTGAAACTTCGGAAGTAATTCCGATATCAACATGAACGGGATCTCCGGCTCGCTGGCATAATTCATCAACACGCGACTGTGGCAACGTCATCCCTTCCGCACCAAAGATGTCATAACGGCGATCCATCGCGACGTGAATATCGCTGATGAGCGCGCGATCAGCCTCATGTGCCATCGTCACGAGAGAGGGAATAGCGCGCTTAAGTGCGCTCGCCCCACCAAAGTGGTCAACATCCGCGTGAGTAATTACCAGAAGGTTCTTGGTCGGCGGAACCATTCTGCGCTCTTCCAATTCCGGAAAAATCCATTGATCGGGAGTGGTCGAGATACCAGCATCAATCCATACCCAGAGATACTCGCTCATCAGAATGTATTGATTGAGTGGTTTTTGCCGACCCATCACTCCGGCGATCCAACATAGAGAGTTATCCATGCTCTAACTCGACCTGGCGTATCGTGAGAGCTTTTCTAGATCCACATCCACTCCAAGTCCCGGACCGTCAGGAAGTCGAATGAAGCCCCCCTCTCGTACTGGACTTTCAACCAACAAGTCATCCTCATTGAGGTCATACGCCAGAGCGCATGGAAAGTTCAACTCTGGTAAGGCTGCAGCCACATGCAAATGTGCGGCTTCGGAGACGCCAAGTGGCACGCGCTCTCCGAGAGTGAGCTCAGCACCAAATGACCGAGCTAAAGCCGCAATTTCCATTACTGGTGCGATACCACCACATTTACCAATGTAGGCGTGAAGAACATCGGCCGCTCCCGCCGAAAGGACTTGCTGAGCCTCAGGTACAGAAACGAAACCCTCATCCGAAATAATTGCGACAGGGGAGGCTTTCGTCACGCGGGCATTGCTCGTGGTATCCCAGAACGCGCAGGGTTGCTCAACCGCTTCAAGACCAAAACCTGCATATCGGTGAATCATTCTGATTGCCTCATGAGCAGACCACGCTTGATTCGCATCAAGACGGATGGAAATTTTCTCATCTACGGTTGACCGGATTGCCTCTAGACGCCGCTCGTCTGCTTCAGCGTCCGCTCCTACCCGAACCTTGAGCAACTTATACCCAGCTGAGGTATGGATACGCGCCAATTCAGCCGATTGCTCTGGTGAGCCTACGCCGACATTTTTGACAGTCGGGATCTCGCGCCGTTGAATGCCGCCAAGCAACTGAGCAAGCGGAAGGTTAAGGAGTTTTCCCTGGATGTCAAAGATCGCCATCTCGATAGCCGCACGTATCGGATTCCAGTGCCAGAGTCGCTCGACCGCAAGCATCTCCTCACGGTCAACAATCTGGTGATAACCCGCGACGTCGAAAACGTTATGTCCAATCAGTTGATCGTGGAGATGGTCGCTGACCACATGATGCATCGAACGCACTCGAGTGACACATTCACCCCAACCGTAAACACCCCGCTCGGTGGTGACCCTAACTAACGAAAACCATGAACGTTGATCTGAGTTGCCTCTCTGAAGTGCGAAAACAGCACGCCTAGGAACGGAGACGGGGAAGACTTCGATCTTCGCTATTTCCGATGATGACCCACTAATCATGACTCGCCACTTTGCCGACTCTCAAACCCTGGAACGCCAATCCGACAGAGATCCTCTCCCAACTTTATGATTTCATCTGGCGATAGACCGCTAGCGGGAGCGACTAACTCTGCACTCCCATAACCAAGCAGGCTCAGAGCGGCCTTTGCGCCAGCCGGGTATGTGCCACGACGAAGTGCAAGAATTAGGTTGGTGATCTTGGTTTGGAGCGCAGAAGCTTCTGTATATTCCCCCATATTTGCGGCATGCACTAGCGCCGATGTCCACAATGGTGCGATTGATGCCGCGAGAGTAATCCCTCCGCTCGCACCGAATATGAGTGCTGGCAATAGTAGAGAGTCTGTGCCGATATAACTCATCCAAAGATTTCCACTTGGGGGTGAGATCGCTGCAATCTGCTGAAAATATTCCAGGTCTCTACCGGAGTCCTTAATTCCGGCTAGCACCCCCTCGTCAGCTAATCGAGTTGCAGTTGAGACATCTATACGAATACCAGTGAATGCAGGAATGTTGTAACCAAGCAATGGCACGTCGGAATTTTTGGCTAACGTTCGATAGAAACGCCCTACTTCCGACTGGCTCAAATTCCCATAGAACGGCGGCACAATTAACGCTGCAGTAACTGATACATCCTGGAGAGTTGCAAGGTCATCTAACGCGCCACCCATGCTCGGGCTTGCAATCCCGACGATTACAGGGCATCGGTCTCCAGCAGCATCGACCGCAGAGATAACAACCTGTCGACGAGATTGCGCTGACAGCGCGGCAACTTCTCCAGAGGATCCTAAAACCAAGAGACCACTGCAACCGCCATTAACGACGTGATTGATAATTTCTTGCAGGGCATCCTGATCGACCAATCCGTCGATCGTCAACGGAGTTGGAACCGCTGCGATGGATCCTCGAGGCAACGCCTGCGCCATAACTCATCCTTACAATAAATCGGACTGGTTCACACCTTCTACGACACAGCTCCGACCTAGAGGTCAAGCATGCGATGCGAAGAGGTCTTACCAGTTTGATTCAAGTGCTCCGTAGTTACCCTAACAGAGTGGACATTCAGTGACAAGAGGTCTTACCAGTTTGGTATCTTGCTTTTCGTTCCAGTAATAGTCGGCCTACTCGGTCGCATTCTGCGCATTTCAAGAGACAAGTCCGAGATGTTCGCCCTTGAAGAAGACGACTTGAATAGTGTCACCATCATCACGTCGGACCTGTTCCGCTAGATCTGCGTGAGTCTCAGTAACGAGACTGGCAATAAGCGAAGTCGAACCGTGTTGAAGATGATATTGACTCGCCGCACTGATGCCGCTGAGTTCATCACTTGAGAAGAAATAGCCACCTCCACCATGGCAGTGAATGTCTTCAAAATCAGCAATTGCAGTTAATTCATGATCTTCAAAGCCGTGAGGGGTCATCTCACTTTGGGAGATGGACTTAATCCTTTCGTTTTCGATTTCAAAACAGACACCAGTAAGCTCTTGATTCCAAATACCGCGGAATTAAACCAATGCTTCTCGCCCACGCATTGCCTTTTACGTATTGATAAATGGCTCCTTGCTGCCTCGTACCCCCATCAACGTAGAGATGTATCCGTTTAGCTGCCGGGATATATCTTATTTCTATTGTTACGGCCATGGTTGGAAAATTCGAAAACCTTCCTCCCGCCGCGCGTAAGGCATGAATCACAAAAGTTTCTGGCGCTAATGCAATAACCATTGTCTCGGAATTACGAAATTCACTTATTGAAATTTCTCCATAACGAGAAACGGGCGGCTCCTTGAAAGCAATATGACCATATACTCCAATGCCTCCGTAACAAATGTCGATACCGCCAATTTTTTCGATAAAGACATCAACGTGCCCAATGTCAAAAAGGATCGGCTCGTATCCAATTCTGGTCGAGAGAACTTAATTCCGAGTCAAGTGCCGCAAGAAACTCTAAAAATTGACCCTGGAAACTTAAGGGATGACTAGCCTCAATGGGTCTGCCTTGCCAATCGAGGTATTCATCCACAAGAGTGAGATGCACACTACGCCATGAGATTTTCTCTCTATTACATGTGGTAGCGATAATTGAATATTAGGCTAGAGGCACGATGAGAAGAATAATTCGCAGCGGGTGTCCGGCAGAGTTGGCACGAGACATCCGATGACAGAGATTGTCTGCAGAGCGCGGATAAACTTCTTCCCGAGTTGTAACTGCAATCAGAGGCGTGGATTTTTGTATCATTTCTCTCCGCACCGCTCGGTGAAACTGAAATCTCCTAGATCTAAGACAAAATGACGACCGAGTGAAACTACTCCACCCCTTATGTGGCTGTCTAGTCTTGCCTCACTATTGATGTAGCTGCAGCACGTCTCTATATTCTTTTTATACTCACCTTCTCTATTGCCACACCAAGAATTACCTGTACTCTCACCTTCAGACAGTTTTCAGAGATGCATAGGCAGGATAATAACAGAGGTAACAATTAGCATATGAACACAACTAAACTGCAACAAGGCCTAGATGCTGCTTTCTTGGAGAGAGTTGAAAAAATTCGCCACTTGATGGCCACTCGAAATCTCTCAGCGGTCGTACTACGGAAGAATCCTAATCTGGCTTGGCTCATAGGTGGGCGAGTACACGTACCCAGTGTGCTTGATATGGCTTGCTTTGACATAGTGGTGGGAGAGAACTCAATAATGGCAATTACGAACGTTATTGAGGCACCGCGTCTGGCTGCTGAAGAATTCCCAAATGGCATAGATGTTGATGTTATTAATTGGTGGCAAGAGCGCGATCCACGATTGCCGCATGGATCATCTATCGGTTGCGACAACCCAGGTGCTGACCGAATCGACCTCTCCTCTGAGATCGAAGTTTTACGTTCTTCACTTATCGCAGCTGATCAAGCCCGCTTTGCAAAAGTTTGCGAAGATGCAGCGACGGCTCTTGGTAATGCGATGAAAGAGGTGAGGGCAGATGACCGAGAAGTCGATGTCGCCGCGCGCATCACAAATGCAATGTGGAGGGCAGATTTGGAGGCAGTCTTTCTTGGCGTCGCAGGGGACTTGCGAGTACGGAAATTTCGCCACCCGTTGCCGACGACTCAGCTGATAGGTTCTCGAGTAGTTGCATCAATCTGTGCTCGTCGCAAGGGATTAATCGCATCCGTTACTCGCATTGTTACCTTTGACGCAATCCCGCAGACCCAAGGAGATGAATACTCCCGTTTGCTGCAGGTGGAATCGGCAATAATGGATGCCGTAACCATTGGCGACCCTTTTGCAAAAGTGGTGCAAGCCGCGACTAAGGCCTATCAAAAATTTGGTTTTAACCAAGATGAATGGCGGCAGCACCACCAGGGTGGGCCAACGGGATATCTGCCCAGAGACTGGCCCGCCACCCTTGAATCTACGCGGCTAATTGCACCTGACCAAGCGGTCGCATGGAACCCCACTGCGCAAGGCTGGAAAGTTGAGGACACTTGGCTGACAAGTGATCGAGGAGCCCGACTTTTGAGCGTAGATTCGGGCTGGCCAACTCTTAAAGTCGGCGGGCGATCTCGTCCTGGACTCTTACTTCGCCCGTAATTAACCCTCTGGGCCATTTATTACAAATCCATAACTATAGGTAAGAAAGACCCTAGATCCATTGACTCAGCCACATTAGAGTGGCACTCTCCTGCCAAGAGGTCAAACCACTGGGGGCTCAATGAATACTGTCGCACTCGTTGCATTGGCACGACCAACCTTCGATCTAGCGTGTGCGCAGGCCAATTTTGATAACGCTCGCCATCTTCTCCAGGAACTTGGCGCTGAAGTGGTCGGACCAGCAAAATTAGTGATGACCGCTGAGGATGTTGCGGCGGTGAAATTACCTGAGGCAGGGCTCCACATTCTGTTTATGGCCTCTTTTTCGGATGCCTCCCCAGCGGTGGAATTACTGTCAAATGTTCCAGGACCGATCCTACTCTGGTCGATGCGCGAGCCAGGCGCCGTGGGCGAACGTTTGAAACTTAATTCCCTCTGCGGCGCCAATCTTGCAGCACATGCATTAATGAACGTCAGGCAATCAGTTCGTCACCTTCATGGCAACGCTGACGAAGCGGCAGTTCGCAGTTCACTTGTCGCTGCACTGGCAGGTCAACTGCCAGATAATCATACGCCGATACTCATTAATGGCGAAATGGCGAGTGAGGCAGACGCGCAACGCGCGTTAAATTCATTAATAGGTAAGAAAATCGGAGCAATTGGTGAAGCACCAGTTGGATTTACTCCATGTGTGTACGATGGTTCTAAATTGCAATCAATATTCGGTCTTGATGTTCAACAGATTTCTATTGATAGCGTATTCGAGCGAATTGCAAAAGTTCCTGCCGAGCGAACGGCTAAAGCATACGCAAGTGCGGTCACAGCTCAACCTTCGCTTGCAGATGTAAATGTGGAAGAAGCAACTAAGGTTTCAAGCGTTGAAGTTGCCCTCGATGATTGGCGTGCAGAGGAAATGCTTGACGCAATTGCTATTCGTTGCTGGCCGGAATTTCCGACCGATTTCGGTGCTTGTATCTGTTCATCACTCAGTCGCCTTTCAGATCAGGGAACAGTTACTGCCTGTGAACGAGATGTACTCGGTGCCGCGACGATGCTGGTTTGTGAAGCACTTGGTTCAACTGAAAACTATCTCGTCGATATCGTTGATCTAGACGCTGCTGCTGGTTTACTTCGCTTATGGCATTGTGGCTCAGCCGCTACGAAGTTAGCTGTGGATCCAATGCATGCAATGCAATATATCCATTGCAATCGCAGATTAGGTGTGGCAGGAAATTTCTCGCTCAAAACCGGACCAGTAACCCTGTTTCGGATTGATCGGGATGTAAATCCGAGCAATAGCACGGGTTTACGCATGGTTGTGAGCCGAGGGGAATCAATCTCTGCTCCCAATCACTTCCAAGGAAATACAGCAACGGTTTTAACTGAACCAAACGCTGCTTCTCTGGTGAATGGCATAATCACTGGTGGATACCCGCATCACTTAGTCATTTCGTGGATTGATGTGCGGCCAGGTATTCGCCGAATGGCTCAAATGTTAGGCATCCCCCTTACTGAATGGTAAGACAACCCACCCCTACGAATCGTAAGGAATACCAAAATGAAAACTAAAAGAATAGCATCATTCGGTGCCCTTCGCTTAGGTGTAATTTCAACACTTGCACTTGCACTTGTTATCACGCCACTCGGCGTAGGAATGGCCGCTAGTACGCCATCTTTTGGAAAATCATGTCCAACCGAGGGAACCAGCACGGGCACTAGTTCAAAATCACTTCAATGTACTAAGAATTCCAGTGGCAAACTAACGTGGGTCTATGTACGTCTTGGTTCATCTACTCTCTCACCAGTACCCGCGCTGTCAGCACCAGACGGAACCATTGAGTTTTGGCATTGGCGCGCTGAAGACAAAATCGTCCTTCAGTCAATAATTGACAAATTCGAAGCTGCCAATCCAGGCACGTATATTAATCAAGTCATTATGCCGTCCGGTGACTACACCAACACTGCGTACGCCAAGATTCGGACTAACCCTAAAGCTGCCATTTTTGCGACTTTTCGTGGTTCGCAGTTCGCTCAATTTGCCAAGGGTGACATGATGACGGATCTAAACTCGCAGCGATATACAAAGAGAAACGTTGTTGCTAATGGTCTCGTCGCTGGACAATATGGCGGCAAACAACTGGGAATTCCATATCAATATCTTTTCAACAATCCTGTATATAACACGGCGATATTTGCAAAAGAAAAGTGGGCACTCCCGACCAACCTCACAACCCTCCTATCGTGGTGCAAAACTGCGAAAGCGGCGGGTTACACTCCTCTGGCTTGGTCTGGCGGATTCCGTCCGAACGCGGGTCAGATACTCAATTCCATGTTAATGAATTCCGCTCCTGACTATGCAACTCTACAGAATCGCATTGAGGCGATTGACACTGGAAGCGCTGATCTCACCAGTCCTTGGTTTACGGACATGGCCAACAAATATAAGAAAATGGCTGACGCAGGATGTTTCCCAGAGAATGCAACGGGTGTAACAGATGCCGCTGCGCTCAACCTCTTCGCCACTGGTAAGGCTGCAGTTCTGCCAACTGGATCATTCTCCATGGGCGCCGTCAAGGCAATCAACCCAGATATGAGCGGGAAGATGAATCTCTTTTCCTTGATCACGACTGACGATAAGCCACAATACGTTGGTATCCATAACAACACGTTTATTCTTAGCGTGAACAAGAATGCCACCAGAACAAATCAGAAAATTGCAAATGCCTTTATCTCCTACTTGGTTACGGGATCCATAGCTGGCATTTATGCAAACGCGACCTCTCAACACGTAAACGTATTAGACGTCAACTACACGAATGTTGATTTGTTAAATACCTCTGCATGGCAAGCAAAGAAAACACTCCTTGCACCACGCTTCCTCTGGTTAAATCAAGGTGTGCGTGACTTGGTGGAGGATGCTTTGATCGCAATCGTCGGTGGTAAACCGGTTGACGCAACACTGGCTGACTTCTCCAAGCAGATCAAGCAGAAATTGTCTGCCTAACTATTAACACAGTCAACAATTCGCCCAACCTCGCTGTGCAAAGCAGCGAGGTTGGGCGAATTGTGCAGAAAAAGAAAAGTCGACCGGACCATCGGGTCTACTACTGGATGATATTACCAGCCATCTTCATTTACGCGGCGCTTTATCTTTACCCTGCGATAAGTAACTTAAGGTATTCACTGACCCGATGGGATGGCATTGGAACTCCAAAATTCGTAGGACTTCATAATTTCACAAATATGCTGACTAACGACGATCTCTTTTTTAAGGTCCTCGGAAATAACGTTCGGTTTTCTTTGCTTGTCGTGACACTCCAAACTGCCTTTGCACTCTTTTTTGCAATCTTTTTGGTGAAGAATACCCGCACGACGATCTTTTTACGGACTCTCTACTTCTTTCCAACCATACTTTCATCGGTTTCTGTCGCGATGATCTGGCTTTTTCTCTACGATCCAAATTTTGGAGCGATAAATGTCGGTCTTAAGAAATTCGGACTTAATTCATTTGCACTTAATTGGCTTGGAAGTGAAAATTCCGCTCTGTACGCCATTGCCTTCACCCAAATTTGGTTTCATACCGGTCAAATGATGGTGATCTACATCGCTGGACTTCAACAGATACCTCTAGAACTTTATGAAGCAGCGGAAGTGGACGGAGCTTCTAAATGGCAACAATTTAAATCAGTTACATGGCCAATGGCTCTACCGACTACTGCAGTAGTCATCGCATATACAACAATACAATCCTTTAGGGCTTTTGATCTTGTCTATGCGATGACTCAAGGAGGACCCAATAATTCTTCGTCGATTCTCGCTACCTTGATCTACTTAACAGCATTCAACGAATTTCGACTTGGGTACGCGGCTGCGCAATCGATTTTAATGGTGATAACAATAGTGATTTTGACATTGGTTCAGCGCCGTGTCATACGCACTAAATACGGGGTATAAGGGGTTCCGGTTATGTATAAGGTTTTACGGACACTTGCATTAACAACTTTCGCCATTGCTATTGTCATTCCAACGGCGATTGTTGCATTGGGTTCGTTCAAGAGCGATGTGGAAGTTTATAGCAAACCCCTTGCGTTGCCGACAAATTGGTCCTTTAGAAATTATAACAGGTTAATCAGCGATGGAGGAATTTTTACTAATTTCAAAAATAGTGTGATTGTGACATCATTTTCTGTGGTACTCACTTTGATTTTAGCTAGTATGGCGGCCTTCGCAATTTCAAGAATGACAAATGTTACGGGACGAGTTCTTTTTGGCTTATTTGCACTTGGCCTAGCGATCCCGGGACAAGTTAATATCATCCCGATCTATTTACTTTTTCAACGGTTACATCTAACTAATTCACTCCTTGGATTAGTCCTTATCAATATCGCAACGACACTACCTATTTCCATCTTTATTCTGACCTCCTTTTTCCGAGAGCTTCCTAAAGAAATGTTTGAAGTATCCGCAATTGATGGTGCAGGTCCATTTCAAATTTATCGCTCTATCGCACTCCCATTGTCGCGTCCAGCGATGGGCGCGACGTCTATATTTCTCTTTGTCATTTCTTGGAATGACCTATTGTATCCTCTATTACTCGTCACTCAATCTGATAAGAAGACGCTTCCTTTGGCACTCTTAGATTATCGAGGCGAGTATGCGACAAGCTTTAGCATGATCTTCACTGCGGTGATGGTTGCTTCGATCCCAATGGTGGTGATGTATCTTTTTATGCAGCGCTCATTTATTGCTGGTCTTACCGCGGGCGCTGTGAAAGGATAGCCTTGTGACTATAACTACTGGTGTTTTATCGCAAAGAGCCGAGAGAATAGCGAACCAACTGGTCGATCTTATTGAGATGCAAAAACTCCTGCCTGGTGACCGCCTGCCACCTGAGCGTCAACTTGCAGAATTACTGGCGGTAAGTAGACCGAGTTTGCGTGAAGCCCTCCATATTTTACAAGCCCAAGGCTTAGTTCAGATTCGCCACGGCCAGGGCACGTTTGTGCAGGAGCCGATCGTTGCTCAAGAACTGCGTGCCGAAATTATGGCTAAAACTCATAATCTCAATGAGCTTTTTGATGCTCGTGAGGTTTTGGAAGTACCATCATCTAATTTGGCAAGCGGAAAAGCATCTAAGGAAGATATCCGAGTTTTGCACGCTACGTTAAATCAGATTGATTCAGTGACATCAATTTCGCCGATTGATTATGACCAGTTGCAAATTTTGGATGCAAAATTTCATTTAACAATCGTAGGTATCGCTGGTAATCGTTTTATCAATCAGACTTTAGGTGTCTTGCAAGATGTTATGCGGATGTCTATGGAGACAACATTGCGCCTGCCTGGGCGCTCAGATATATCTCGTGCTGAGCATAATGCGATTCTTACTGCCATCGAAGTTGGCGATAAGTCACTAGCCGCAAAACTGACGTTGCAACATATTTCCGGTGCCCGCGCGACAGCGTTGGCTGATGCAAAGGAAAAGAAGCGCGATTGAACAAAGTGGATGTTGTATGTGTCGGGGTCATAACCATGGATACGGTTGCTCTAGTTGCACGGTATCCCGCAGAAGATGAACGCATAGTCGCAGAGCAGATTGCTCGTAGCATTGGAGGCCCAGCAGCTATTGCTGCTGTGACTCTTGCTCGTCTTGGAATCTCAACGGCAATAGTTGGAACAATCGGCGATGACACAGATGGTCGTGAGGTATTGGAGAAATTAGAGCAAGAAGGAATTAACGCCAAAGGAATATTTATCACCTCGGCTCCAACTGCTGGAAGCGTAATTGTTGCCTCACGCGAGCATCAAAGTCGAGCCATCAGCACCCGCCAGCCACCCGCACAAATAGTACCTAATGCAGAAGCAGTAGTTTTAGTAGCGCAAGCCCAGTGGGTACATTGCGATCATGTAGGAATTAATGAGTTAACAGCCCTTGGGATATCGCGTGGTTTAGGTCCAAAAATCTCCTTCGACGCAGGGTATGGCGCTGAAAATTTTGATGCCTCGCTAGTCGACCTTTTTGTTCCAACCGATCGACAGATGGCGGTCCGTCACCCGGAAGCCTCCTTGGCCGATGCACTTGCAAAAGATTCAAATAGCTCAAAGAACACAGTTGTAGCAACACGGGGTCCAGATGGCAGCGCGGCATTTTCCAGCGACGATAAATATGTGGAAGTGGATGGCTTTAACGTTGACGTTGTCAGCACACTAGGTGCTGGCGATGTCTTCCATGGTGCGCTTGTCGCGCAAATGGTCGAAGGACGAAGTTTATCAACGGCCCTTCGAAGGGCCAACGCAGTCGCTGCACTTTCTTGCCGTGGACTTGATGGCCAGTCAGCAATTCCAACTTTATCCGATCTCGAAACCTACCTAAAGGCGCACCAATGAGACGATCACTCACTAAATTAGCCCGCCCGTCAGGTGCACTTTCCATGGTTGCAGTTGATCAACGGGAAGCACTCCGTGGAATGTTTGCTGCCCACCAGAGTACTTCTGTGACAGATTCACAGTTGACTCAATTTAAGGTTGATGTTGCCCGGGAATTATCTCCATATGCATCTGCTCTTCTAGTTGACCAAGAGTTTGGAATCGATGCAATTGTTAGCCAGAAAGTGCTTGCTCCAAATTGTGGGTTGATTGCTGCCGTCGATTTGTTGGTTGGTCCCGCTGGTGGCGCCGCAACCAACACCGCTGTGGATGCGGCAGTAGATCCAAGACGTATGCGTGATATCGGCGCCGTTGGATTGAAGTTTCTCGTTTTATGGCGTGCAGATGAGAGCGCAGTAATGCGCCAGAAATTGGTCGATGAATTCAACCTTTACTGTGAAGTGTCGAACTTACCCTCGATCATTGAAGTAATTGTCAAACTACCTCTGGATAGCAAAGTAACCTTTAATCGAGAAGAGCAATTAATCACGGCGGCCAAAGAAGCTGCTGCATGGAAACCTGACCTATACAAAGCAGAAGTTCCCTTTTATGGCGAAGGCGACCTCGTAGCAATCACCCGAAATGCCGAGCGCATCAGTGAAGCAATCGGCGGGCCTTGGGTTGTTCTTTCAAATGGTGTCAAGGCCCAGCATTTTGCTGATGCTGTGAAGGCATGCGGACAGGGTGGCGCAAGTGGTTTCTTAGCCGGACGTGCAGTTTGGGCTGACATCGTTGGTGCGAGTGGAATCCCTGCAGCACTTCGCGAGACATCAATTCCACGCCTAGAGAAGTTAGCCGAGATCGTAGATACCTACTCCCGGCCGTGGACCGACTGGGAGAACTAAGTCAGTATCTCCGACAGTGCGACAACACGACCTTCATCGATGCTCTTATGGGCAGCAAGACCGATAGCCACGCTAGTGACTCCATCTTCAAGCGTAACTTCTGCGGGAGTTGAATTTAAAATCGCATCGCGGAATTTAACGTGCTCAATGTAGGAAGCACCATAATGATGACCAAGATATTTAATACTTAAATCAATAACTTGTTTGATCTCACTTCCGCGGCCCGAACCTTCTCCGCTGCCCCAAGTGCTCTTGCGACCCCAATCTGAGCGACGGCTATAGCGAATATTCTGTGATGGCAAGAAAGATTCAAGCTTGCCTTCATCTCCAACAATTGTGAGAATCTCTTTATCGTAAGAACCTTCACCGAACATGCACAAATCAAGCATCCCACGCGCACCACTGGCATATTCAAGAATCACATAAGCGTTGTCCAACATATCGGCTTGCTTGCCGTCGTATTTCTCATTGAGGTGATTAACACTCTGACCACCTGATGCAAATACGTGCACTGGATGTTCACTCAGAATAATGTCAACTAAATTGAAGTAATGGCAGCACTTTTCAACGAGTGTGCCGCCTGTGCGTTGGGTAAAACGATTCCAGTTTTCAACCTTTGGGTAAAAAGGTTCGCGATGTTCGCGAATTGAAACTTGGTGAATCTTTCCGACATCTCCTGTTTTGGCGCGTTGAATAAGTTCATTGACTGGTGGCATAAATCGATATTCGAGACCCATCCATGTCAGTGCATTTCGCCTTGAGTCCCACTCCAAAATATTTTTGCAATCTTGAATTGTGGTTGCCAGAGGTTTCTCGACAAAGACTGCGATATCTGTGGCAAGAGCATCTTTCAAGACTGCTGCATGCGTGTCATTAGGGGTAGCGATAACGACGGCATCAACGAGCCCTGATTCCAGAAGCGCCCTATGGTCACTAAAGAGTTTGGCTCCTGCGGCCAAGGCTAAGGCTGTAGCCTGAGACTGGATGTTCGGGTCGCTGATCGCGGTGACTTGAGCTCCGCCCATAGCTTTGATGTTCTCAATATGCTCACGCCCCATGCTGCCTGCGCCGATAACCCCATATCGAAGATCCCTTGCCACATATGACAGGTTAGACCACTGAAGCCAATTTGGGTAGAGAGTGGACAAGATAGGCGTAAACCTTCTAGAATCGGTTAAGAGGTCAGACCACTAGTCTATGCAATGGAGTATGGACTTCGACCCCAAAGTAGAGCGAGAGCGGTACACGAAATGGCAGTTACACCTCCACAATTCTTACTCCACCACGATGGCGACAGCGTCGCTGTGGCCGTTGAAGATTTACAACCAGGCACACTCAAAGGCGCCTCAGTGAAGCAGGGCACTTGGCACACTGCGGTTCTCAACCAACCGGTGCCACTCGGTCACAAATTCGCCTTACGGGATCACGCGGAAGGTGATCCGATCATCAAGTACGGAATCCAAGTTGGCATTGCATTTGCGCCAATCAAAACGGGTGAGCACATCCACGTCCACAACATGAGGAGTTACCGATGGGAAGCAAGCCGCGCTTAACTGGATATCGTCGCGCTAATGGCACGATGGGTATCCGAAATCACGTCGTAATTTTGCCACTCGATGATCTTTCTAATGCAGCTGCAGAAGCAGTGGCAAAAATTATTCCAGGGACATTGGCTCTTCCTCACGCATATGGCCGTCTACAATTTGGTGAAGATCTCGACCTAACATTTCGAACGTTGATCGGTACAGGCAAAAATCCAAACGTAGCTGCGGTTGTCGTTATTGGCATCGAGCCAAAATGGACTCAACGAGTTGCTGAAGGAATTCAAAAAACTGGAAAGCCAGTTGCAATGTTCTCGATCGAAGGCAGAGGCGATCTCACAGTAATTGCTGAAGCAGCACGCGTTGCTGCCCAGTTCTTGCAAGATGCCAGTGAAATTTTCCGCGAGCCCGCTGAAATAGGCGATCTTATGATGAGCATCAAATGCGGCGAGTCAGATACGACAAGTGGTCTGGGTTCATGCCCTACTACTTCAGAGGCTGTCGACCACTGGGTAGCTGCTGGTGGAACTGTCCTCTTCGGCGAAACCAGCGAACTAACTGGCGGAGAACATTTAATTGCAGAACGCTGTATTGACGATGCTTGTCGCAATCTATTCCAAAGGACCTATGACAATTATATGAGTGTCATTGAATCCACTGGCGCAAACTTGATGGGCTCTCAACCAACCCAGGGAAATATCGCTGGTGGTCTCACCACCATTGAAGAGAAAGCACTTGGCAATATCGCCAAAACTGGAACAGTTCCTGTTATTGGCGTACTGAAGCCGGCAGAAGAGCCTGATCCTAAGAAACCTGGTCTCTATTTCATGGATAGTTCATCAGCAGCAGCAGAATGCATCACATTGATGGCTGCAGCCGGCGCTGTAATCCATCTTTTTCCAACTGGGCAAGGAAACGTAATTGGGAATCCAATTGAACCGGTTTTGAAACTCACCGCTAATCCAAAAACAGCAGCAAGTATGAGAGAGCATGTAGATCTCGACGTTTCTGGCCTGCTTCGCTTTGAATACAGTCTTAAGGAAGCGGGCGATCAAATGATGGATGTCATTACGCGTTGTATTAATGGTCGCCTATCGGCAGCTGAAGCACTCGGTCATCGCGAGTTCACCTTCACAAAGTTGTATATCAGCGCGTGATTCTGATCTCGGAAGATGTTTGGGGAATCCCATTTGATGAGTTGCAAAAAAAGTATCTAATCCATCGGGATCCAAATCTTTGGAAAGATATAAGCAAACTCAAGCATCAACTAAATAAAGCTGAAGTGTTGGTAGTGCGCAACCAGACGAGAGTGACTCGAGATCTGATTGCGCACTCTCCACAACTCAAACTAATTGTTCGAGCCGGCGTCGGACTCGACAATATAGATATTGCCGCTGCCGATGAAAGTGACATTGTGGTTGTGGCTGGATTTGGCGCCAATGCCGAGAGCGTTGGAGAGTTTACTATTGGTCTTGGGCTCGCACTTTTGCGACAAATACCAAAGCACGATGGCGCAACCCACTCCGGCAATTGGAACCGATTTGCCGGAAGACAAATTTCAGGGCTCACTTGGGGTCTTCTGGGATGTGGCGCAACCGGTTTGGCAACAGCCCAACTTCTACAAGGCTTTAACTTGCACATTTTAGCTTTTGATCCCTTTCTCTCTCCCAGCAACTCAAAGCTCGCAAGACTTGGGATTTCATTGCGCACATTGGAGAGAGTTCTTGGAGATTCTGACGTTATTAGCATTCACCTGCCCTCAAATTCCAACACCAAGGGTCTAATCAATGTGAAAACTTTGGGACTTATGAAGACACATGCGGTTTTAATCAATGTAGGCCGTGGCGAAGTGATTAACGAATCAGATTTAATTACGGCCCTTAAAACAAAAATCATTGCGGGTGCAGCTCTGGATGTCCGCGCCAATGAGCCTCCAACCGTTGGCGAATTAGAAAGCCTCCCTAATGTAATTCTCACTCCCCATGTTGCTGGAATAACAAATGAGAGCCAATCGCGAATCAATGAAATCCTTGCATCTAACATTGACCTCGTTCTGCGTGGCAAACCTGCGACACATGCTGTTGGTACCGTTAAAGAAGCGAGTCGATAGATGACCACTTTGAACGTCGGCAAGGCTCTTAATCTTGCAACAAAATTGCTAGTCCGGGCGGGATTGCCAGATGGGGAGGCGGAAACCAGCGCTCGCTGTATTGTTACCAGCGATTGTTGGGGGATACCAAGTCATGGTTTAATGAGACTGCCTTTCTATTTAGAACGAATTCTCGCAGGTGGTATCAATCCAAATGCAAATATGAAAAAAGTCACTGATCTACCGAGTTTGGTTATCTACGATGGCGAAAATGGCCTTGGCCATTGGCAATTGCAGCAAGCAGCGTACAGGGCCACTGCTCTAGCGCAAAGAAATGGAGTCGCCGCTGTCGGGGTGGGTCGGTCGTCACATTGCGGCGCCCTAGGAATTTATGTCTGGCCGATGGTGACGCAGAATTTGGTGGGTATCGCATTTAGTACTGGACCAGCCGTGATGCCACCTTGGAATGGATCGAGTGCAATGCTCTCCACGTCCCCAATTGCAGCAGGAATTCCGACAGCTCCACCAACAATTATCGATCTAGCTACTAGTGCGGTCGCCCGCGGCAAAATTGCAGCCAAAGCCCAAGCGGGAGAAGCGCTCGAACCAGGATGGGCATTTGCAGCAGATGGTCTTCCAACTCTTGTCGCGAAGGAGGCCCTAACTGGACTGCTAGCGCCACTTGGTGGGGCAAAAGGCTACGCCTTGGCAGTCCTCGTCGAGTCATTAACTGGTGTGTTAGTTGGCCCATCCTTAGCGAAAGATATCCCAGACATGTTCGACAGTAAGCAGGCAGCGAACCCCCAAGAGATTTCACATTTCGTCATTGCAATTGATGCAGCGCGGCTTTCGGTCGATGGAAAGCATGATCGGATCGCAATTTTCCAAACGGAAGTCACCCAGGCAGGAGGTCGGCTGCCAGGAAGCGGTCGAGTCGACCCTGCCGACCTCGTAGAAACGAACGAAATTGTAATCAGCGATACCATTTGGACTCAATTGCACGTATGGGCCAAGCGATTAGGCGTTTCGTTTTGAAAAAAACACCTGGGCTTCTAGTAATCGCTCTAATCGTTGCAGCGGCGTTTGTTATCAATTCACTACAAGCAACAATTAGCCCTCTAGCTCTCAGCGTAGCTTTTGGGTTTGCTATTGCAAATTTTTTTAGATGGCCAACTTGGGCTCTACCAGGTAGTGCGTTTGCCGGTAAAACGTTATTGAGAATTGGCGTTGCCCTTTTGGGCGCACAGGTCAGCGTCGCCTCTCTCAGAGTTATCGGAATAAAAGGTGTGCTCACTGTCTTAATCGTTGTGACATTTACAATATTTGGAATTCTTCTACTGTCGCGACTTTTTGGAATGACAGGTGATCTTGGACTCTTAATTGGTATCGGCTTTGGAGTTTGTGGCGCTACAGCCATCGCTGCCATACGACCGCAGACGCGCGCAACAGAAGAAGAGACGTCTTATGCTATTGCTCTAATTTCATTATTTGGGACGCTCTCAATCGTTATCTTGCCTTTTTTGGGTAATCTTATGAAACTTAGTGATCGCACCTTTGGCGCGTGGGTAGGGGCAGCTGTACATGACGTCGGTCAGGTAGTTGCCACCGCATCCGTTTGGAGTCCTACAGCAGTTTCTGCCGCAATTGTTATTAAGTTGGCACGAGTTGCTTTACTAGCTCCAATTGTTTTAATACTCACCATTCGCAATCGCCGTTGGCTGAGTTCCCAAGGGCAAACTCATACTTCCGTACCGAAGATCCCTCTAATTCCACCCTTTGTAGTAGGTTTTATTGCAGTGGCTATTTTCCAGAATGCCTTTGAAATCCCCAGTCAAGTCCGTGACGCATTAGTACTCACGAGTAAAGTCTTGATTAGTTTTGGTCTCGTTGCACTCGGTACCTCAGTTAGCTGGAAGTCGATTCGAGCAATCGGCTCGCGCCCAATGGCGATGGGACTATTGGCGTGGGTAATCGTTGCTGGCGTTGCTCTAACCGCTGTGCGAATTACTGGGATTTGACGCTTATTTGAATTATCGGTCACACGGTAGCGACTAAGAAACGGCAGTTCAAGCGTCGCTCCACAAGAATCCAACCCCGATTGCTGATGCTCGCACAGCCAGAAGGTCAGACAAGACCTCGCAGGACCTTCCAATTGCAACAAAATCAGAGAGACAATCTAGGATTACTGCAATGACCCGCTCTGCCAGCCGCAACATAGAGATCAACCAGGGGAGAAACAGTGCCTAAGTCCTGGACGGATAATGCGCCAACCCCCGTGGTCCTTCAGGAGCATTCCCACCTCAAAGATCCTTATCTCTACAAGATCAAAAGATTCGTCCTAGGTAACCCTCTCAACCGCCACACGCTCGGTCACCAGCGGTTGGCTAAGAGGTATGCCCTGGGAATCCTCTCCTCCGACGCCATCTCCTCCTCCGCATATGGCAGCGAGCAGATCCTCATTGCACTTCTTCCCGCATTCGGCTTGGCTTCCTTCGCTCTGATGATGCCGATGACTGCAGTAATCATCGCCATTCTCACAATTGTAACTCTTAGCTATCGCAACGTAATCGAGGTGTACACCAAGACCGGTGGTGCATACATCGTGACCCGAGACAATTTCGGTCCAAAAATGTCGGTCGTCGCGGCAGTCGCACTCATGCTCGATTACATCGTGACAGTGGCCATTCAATCTGCTGCAGGTGTCGCAGCAATTATTTCAACTTTCCCGTCCTTGCATTCGGGCAAGGTCTACATGACAGTGGGAATTATTGTTCTCATTACTTACGGAAACTTGCGAGGCGTAAAAGAGGCAGGTAAATCCTTCGCCTTACCGACATACCTTTTTGTTGGTGGCATGGCAGTCGTTTTTGCCACCGGGTTGATCCGCGCATTTAGCGGCAACCTGCCTGTACTTGATACCAACCTGCCTGGCACCTATCCCATTGGTCAAGCGCAAGGATTACTTACATTTAGCGCAATCTTCATTCTCCTCCGTGCATTTGCAAATGGTGGATCATCGCTAACAGGCTTGGAAGCAATCTCTGATGGAGTCGCCCTCTTCAAAGTCCCGGAGGCAGATAACGCTCGTCGCACGTTGCTAATCATGAGTTCAATTCTCGGGACACTGGTACTCGGTGTCTCATGGTTTGCTCAAAGAATTCAAACGATGCCATATGAAGGTGGCACACCTACCGTCATCTCTCAGATCGCAAAAGCAGCATTGGGCGACGGGCCTGGCGGGCGAATATTCTTCATCTTCGTTCAGGCTGCGACCATGTTAATTCTCTTTGCTGGAGCCAACACCACCTACAGCGCATTCCCCATTCTCTGTAACTTCGTTGCGGCAGATGGATACCTTCCACACCAACTCACAAAGCGCGGGCACCGCCTCGCTTTTTCCAATGGCATCCTCTTCCTTGCCTCATCAGCAATCGCGTTGGTTCTGATAACAGGAGCGCGCGTAGACCGACTCGTCGCGTTCTATGCGCTAGGCGTATTTACCGGTTTCACCCTCGCTGGATTCGGTATGGCGAAACATGCGTATAGCAATCGCAAGGGTGCATGGAGAACAAAGATCTTTATTAACAGCCTTTCAGGCAGTGTTTCAGTTATTGTCGTAATCGTCTTTGCAGTAGTTAAATTCACCGAAGGCGCATGGTTGGTAGTAACAATCGCACCGATTGCAGTCTTCTCGTTACTCCGCCTTCATCGGCAGTATCAGCGCGAGAAAGCTGCTCTCCTTCTTAGAAGCGAAGAATCCCGAGCGACTTCCATCAGCCGCCACGACGTCACCATCCTGGTTGATAGCGTTGATGTCGCCACTGTTGGAGCTGTTAGATATGCAAGAAGCCTCAATCCTCATTCGCTTTCTGCAGTTCACTTCGTAATTGATGATCAACGCGCCGAAGAAATTAAAAAGGCATGGCACGAGACTCACGCATTAGATGATGTCATGCTCGAACTTATTGACTGCCCCGACCGTCGCCTGCCGAATGCTGCCATGGATTACGCCCTTCGGTCTACGGCATCGCAAGATGTTGAAGTAACGCTCCTTTTGCCCCGACGTTCGTACGCGCCATTGCTTGGAAAATTACTTCACGATCAGACCGCTGAAGAAATTGCCCGTTCCTTTTGATGTCGCCAAAATAATTTCAGGCAAGGAAGTTTTTGTTCACGAAAAGCACGTTCCTGCTATGAGTGCGCCCGCGAAGGGGGAGTCGACAACTATCCCGAAAATAAAGCCAGCAACTGCAGTCTCTTTCAAGAACAACGAGCCCGTAAGCCACTACGCAGAAAATCTCCTACCAATTGGAAAGATCACCTGGCGCAGCCGCGCCCATGTTAAAGGTCGAGTGACATCCATACGCACAGCCCCACGCGATTCTGCTCCGACGGTTGAAGTCGAGATCTGGGATGACACGGGAGGCGTCACTTTGCAGTTCTTGGGGCGCCGTGAAATCGCCGGATTGGATGTGGGTTCTCAACTACTCGCCGAAGGCATGGTGGGCGAGACTGAGGGCTCGCTGACAATTCTCAATCCTTCTTACGAAATTATTATTTAAAACGTACAAATTTAGTAGGATCCATATTTCAATGTTGCAAGCCTCGATTACAATGGAAGTTATTCGAAGCGTAGAGATATTCTAAAACTTCCAATTTTCATTTGAAATCAAATCCGCCAGCGAAATGCAAGTAACCCCTTCACTGTCACATAAATTTGGGATCTTTTCGGGACCTCGATGATTTTCTGCGGTCACGACAGTTAAATTCTTCCATTTTGCTAATGCGATAACGAAGCCGTCTGCTCGCATCCTTCCAAGCCTCTCCTTGGCTAGAATTGGATGTTTCTTGGCTAATTCCCTAGTTATTGTAATCTGCTCAGTTTCTAGTGGGACCGAAAATCCCAATTGGCGCTTGGCCCATGCGCAAGCATCATCATCCTTCACACTCAACTCTCGAACAACTTCTTCTGTAACAAATGCGCGATTGCTGGCAATTAATGCTTCCATCTTTTTCCAAAAACTTTCGAAATTCGCAGGTCGATAAGTTAGATCCCAAGCTGTCAAAATTGCATTCGTATCAATACTGTAACCTTGCGCAATCACTTAAACGCTTCTCGCTGCAACTTCTCTAGGTGCTTTACCCTTAGACCTACGAACTCAGTCACGTCAGAAAGCGACAGATATCCTTCGCCATAGGCATTGAAAACCGAACGAACGAACGGTCTCCCCCTGTCGCGGAGTTGCATTCGATGAGGAGGTGGCCCCCCTTTACTTTTCTTACTTCGCCGTTCTCTCCGACTCTCCTCATAAACTTCTCGTGAATGATCTCTATAATTCTCGTATTCGGATTGGGTAGCCTTGCCCAGATCAACTAACCTTCTTAAAATTGCCTCCGCACTCGCGCCCCCGGAAATCTCGCAAATAGTTTTAAGTTCGTATTCACTCCAAGTGTTACCGAAAACGTGTTGTTTGACTATCGCTAAATCCAAAAGAAATGGTGCAGGAACAAGCACCCTTCCTGCCACAGCGTTGCAGTAAACCTCGAGATCATCTCGCTCTCTTGGCTTAGTGTGAAGATCACAAACACCATAATTCCGTAGACAGAGATGGCCAAGCTCGTGTATCAGTGTAAAAATCTTTCCTCTTGGACTGTCAGCTCCATTAAGCACTATGACATATGGCAAAACATCTGCTATCGAAAATCCTCGCATCTCGGTCATCTCTACTCGAGATGCTTCTAAAACAAGTACTCCTAGATCCTCAACTTTGGACCGCCAGAAAGAAAATGCGTCATCACTGTCACGAACCTTGCCGATAACCTCTTGATTAAGATTAAGTAAACTTCTAATTTGGTTAGCAAGTTTCTCGGCATCGCCCAAAACTGCGGGCAACTGTGGCTCCAAAATATCTTGCTCTAGAGCTTCCGAAATCTCGCTATAAATAGTGCGCTGTTGAATGGCTCTCTTTATTTCATCTCTTAGCTCAGGAGAATAGGCATTCCGATTGGCTTCAGGAAGCCGACGGTAATCTGTAAGAGGTTGAAAGCTGGAAGGTACTTCATCGAGCAATAAAACTATAAGAGGTCTTCTATAAACCTTAGCCAGACCACGTAATTGCGCCAGACTTGGACTTCCTTCATTTGCTTCAATGGAAATAAGTTTCTCTTCGGTAAGTCCGCTTCTCTTGGCCGCAATTGCAACCGAGAGACCTCTCTGATCCCTGGCCCACTTTAAGACCAAACCAGAGACACTGACATCAGGTGTGCGAGCCATAATTCAAAGATTCTCCCATACCCAAGTGACAATGGGGAGAAAACGTCCCATTACTTCGCATCTTATGAATCCGTCAACATACCTCTAATGCTCAGCTCGAGGAAACATGTGACACCCAAAAATCTGCTGCGGTCTAGTAAATGCCCTTAGTAATACCTGGCGGTGGCGGTGGTGTAAAACTGACAAAGGTTGATGACATTCTGAGCCCTTAAAGAAAGGGACCTCAGATGATGAACGAGAGAGAATTAGAGCGCAGAGCACGCCATCGTTTGGCTGTTCTGGATCATGCTTGGCCTCAACCAGTCATTGCAACACTTCGATGAATTCAGTACTTTTTCATGAATCATCAGGAGGTTGCGATGAGGCGTTTTGCTCCAGAGGAAATACAGGAAGTGTGGGAGCGGCTGCGCAATGGTCAATCGGTTCGCTCCGTTGCCATAGGTCTGGGTCGCTATCCCAGCGCAGTGCGGCAGTTGATTAAGCGATCAGGTGGGGTTCCACCTCTGGTGGTGAAATCACGGGGTCCTCGTTTTTTAAGTCTTTGGGAGCGAGAGGAGATTTCGCGAGCTCTCTTGAGGGGCGCCAGCATTCGATCGATCGCAGCTCAACTGGGTAGATCTCCCTCGACGATC